>JAGGTC010000088.1 GCA_021163945.1 Deltaproteobacteria bacterium
CCAAGTAAGAGGATAGGGGTTGCTACAATAGGCATGATTATGGAGGACATAGACAAGGCCTCCAATAAAAGTGAAAATCTTGAGATAATCAGGGAGGGTGCCCCTGCCTTTTTGATGCTCATTGATGGTCTAATAGAGGCCTATCCCAACAATGAACGTCTATTAATTGCCGGGGCAAAGGCATATTCATCTTATACATTTTCCTTTATAGAGGAAAAGGATAAGGATTTGGCAAAAAGGATGTATAAAAAGGGGATGAATTATGGGCTGAGGGCACTATTTAAAAATAAAAAATTTAAAGAGGCCTTTGATAAACCTATTGACAAATTTAATGAGGCCTTGTCCTCTTTTAAAAAGAGGGATGTACCTGCACTTTTTTGGACAGCAAATTGTTGGGCAAGTTTCATAAACCTAAGTCAAGATTCTGTAGAGGCCCTTGCAGATCTACCAAAGGTAGTAAGTATGATGAGGAGGGTATTAAGCCTTAATGAGAGGTTTTATTATGGTGGGCCCCACCTATTTTTTGCCATATATTATGCAAGGTCAAAGGCATTGGGTGGGGACCTTGATAAGGCAGCATTTCACTTCAAAAGGGCCATTGAGATAAGTGAGGGAAAGTTTCTTATGGATTATGTGCTTTATGCAAAGTACTATGCTAGACAGGTCTTTGATAGGGAGCTATTTATCTCTACTCTAAAAAAGGTTATTGAGACAAGGGCAGAGGCCTGCCCTGAACTGACGATAGCAAATACCTTGGCCAAGAAAAGGGCAAGAATACTTTTAGAACATGTAGATGATTATTTCTAAGGCATTTAAATACTTTATATTTTTCCTCTTAATCTCCTCTATAGCCCAGGCCAGTGATAAATTTGTTATAAAGCTGGCCACACTTGCCCCAGAGGGTAGTGTGTGGATGAATGCATTCCATGATTTAAACAAAGAGGTAATAAAGAGGACAAATGGAGATGTTAGATTTAAGTTTTATCCTGGTGGTGTACTTGGGGATGAGATAGATATGCTCAGAAAGATAAGGATAGGTCAGATACATGGTGGTGGGTTTACGGGATTGGGGCTAGGCATGATCTATAAAGATGTCCTCGTTATACAGCTTCCATTTTTGTTTAATAATTATCATGAAGTAGACTATGTATTAAAAAGGATGGAGGGTCGCTTTAGGAAGGGTTTTGAAAAAAATGGATTTGTCCTGTTAGGGTGGTCAGATATAGGATTTGTTTATTTGCTATCAAACTCCCCTATTAGGAGCAAAAGGGATACTAGGGGGCTTAAGTTTTGGATCTGGGAGGGGGATAAGATTGCAAGTGCTGTATTTAAAAGATTAGATATTGTGCCAGTTCCATTAGGGCTTCCTGACATATTGATGGCCCTTCAAACAGGTCTGGTGGATGTAGTATTCTCCTCACCCCTGGGGGCCATTGCCCTTCAGTGGTTCACAAGGGTAAAGTATATGATGGACCTCCCCTTGACCTATGCCATTGGGGCAGTATTGATAAGCAAAAGGGCATTTCAGAGGATTCCACCAAACTATCAAAAAATTATAAGGGAGTGTGCCAACAAATACATTCAAGAGCTAAATCAGAGGATAAGAAAGGACAATGAAAAGGCCAAAGAGATAATGATAAAACACGGCATAAAGATAACAAGGCCATCAAAGGAGGATGTGGCAGAGTTTAAGAAAATGTGCAATACAATAGCCAAGGGGTTTTCAGGTAAGGCCTTCTCAAGGGAGGTCTTGAATGAACTTATGTTCTATTTAAATGAATATAGGAGCCATGAAGAAAATAAATAACCTAATAAATTTTTTTGGAAAGATCGAAGAAGGCCTGCTTATCCTCCTCTTTATTCTCCTTATTTTTATCTCGCTTTTGCAAATAGTTTTAAGAGATATATTCTCAACTGGGATAGGATATGCGGACCCTATCATCAGGCACTTGGTGCTTTGGATAGGCCTCTTTGGGGCCACCTTAGCCACTAAGCAAGATAGGCACATCCATATAGACATCCTCCCTAGAATTGTGCCTGGGAGGTGGAAGTCATTTTTACAGATAGCAATCAATTTATTCTCCACATCTGTCTGTATCTTTCTTACATATTCTGCCTTAAAATTCATAAAGGATGAATATCAGGCAAAGGTTACCTTAGTGCCCCACATACCCATTTGGATAGGAGAGGTCATCCTCCCTATCGCATTTTTCATTATGACCATAAGATTCTTTACCAAGACAATAAAGGGCCTTGTCTCCATATTTAGGGGAATACCCTCATGATCCTCCTTCGTATCCTCACACTTATCTTTGCCCTTATCGGCACGCCCCTTTTCATAGTCATTGCCGCGGCTACAATTATATGCTTCCACACAGCAGGCATAGACATCTCGGCCATCATGATAGAGATCTATCGCATGGCAAATGCACCCATGCTTATGGCCCTGCCACTATTTGCCTTTGCTGGGATTATCCTTGCCAAAAGCAATGCACCAAGGAGGCTCCTTAGGGTATCAAATGCAATTTTTGGTTGGTTCCCTGGTGGCCTTGCTATAGTCTCTCTGATTACCTGCGCATTCTTTACCGCCTTTACAGGCGCATCTGGCATAACCATTATTGCCCTTGGGGGTCTACTTTTGCCCTCTTTGCTTAGGGAGAAATACCCAGAGACGTTTTCTTTGGGGCTCCTTACTACCTCAGGGAGCCTTGGGCTGCTATTTCCGCCAAGCCTGCCCCTCATCATCTATGGGATAGTGGCAAAGACAAGCATTGATCAGCTTTTTTTGGCAGGCATTGTGCCTGGCATCTTCCTTGTCATCCTGCTCTCACTATTTAGTATACTTAAGGGCATAAATGCCAAGGTGCCAAGGCAGGCATTTTCATTTATTGAACTTTTAAGGGCTATAAAGGAGGCCATTTGGGAGATCCCACTTCCCATTGTTGTCCTGGGTGGGGTATATAGTGGCTATATTGCCATAAGTGAGGCAGCAACCATTACTGCATTCTATGCCCTCTTGGTTGAGGTATTTATCAAAGGCGATGTAAAGATTAAAGACCTGTTTAAGATTATTCAACAAAGCATGATCTTAGTAGGCAGTATCTTAATCATCCTTGGCTGTGCCCTAGCCTTTACAAACTACCTTATAGATGCAGAGGTGCCTATGAGGATACTCTCCTTCTTTAAGGCACACATCACAAGTAAATTCTTGTTCCTTATATTGCTTAATATCTTTTTATTGATTGTTGGTTGTATGATGGACATATTCTCGGCCCTAACTATAGTGGTCCCCCTTATAGTACCTATTGCTAAGGCCTATGGGATAAATTTGCTTCATTTGGGCATTATCTTTTTGACAAACCTAGAGATAGGCTACTCCACACCCCCTGTAGGGATAAACCTATTTATCTCTAGCCTGTTTTTTGAACGCCCCATCCTAAAACTTTACTTGGCGTCCCTCCCATTTCTTGCAATCCTTATTTTTGCCCTGATTGTCATTACATACGTCCCCGATTTAAGCCTATTTTTGGTAAGGGTGGTATCAGGGCAGTAAGGGAGACCCATAGCAGTAAAGACACCCATGAAAGCATAAGTACCATTTCCCAATATCAATAGACTTAGTACATTGACAGCCTGGTCTCTGGCCTTTGTCCTTGGCCAGGCTACATGGCTCCCCTTTAGGGTGCAGGCTGGTCAGCAGATGGCCGTCTATACAGCCACCTTTGGTAAGTGAAGGAAATACACAGGTCTTTACCTCTATATTGTATTTTGCTGCAATGGGCATCATATAGTTTGAGATAAAACCCTCAATTTCCTCCTTTTCATGATTTAATGGCTTAATATTATATCTTTTAAACCTCTTCATGACCTTAGGGTAGAGTGTAACATATGAGGTCCTTATGATAGGAATCTTTAGTTCTCCTGCCATTTTTGAAATTTTCTCAAAAAGGCCCTCATCTATATTTGTTATTCTCTTTCCTGAGATTGTTACATCAATAAGGGGATCGTATCTAATGTTTATCCTCCTAGGGTCCTTTATTACATCGATTACCTTTGGAAGTACCTCAAAAATCCTTTCATAGGGAGGGACTCTTGGTTCTAAGTAAGTTCCCCCTAGACCTGTTACAGTAAGAAGGAGGTAGACCTGGTCAATTTTTTCCAAAATTTTTCTCAATTTAGAAGAATTATAGATATTTATGGGATTCTTAGTCCAGATAACTAGGGTGTGGATATTTTCAATGCCTATGGCATAAATCTTGGATATTAATTCATCTAAGTAAAAATTGAGCATATCTACCCTCCTACTAGCTGAAATGACCTTTTTCATTGAGACCTCCAAATGATCTTTACACCTTTTCAAAAGATAATTTAGGAGGTAAAAGAATATAATAAATGATTAAAAGAGAAAAGGGCAAACCAATTTTTGTCGTCCATGAACACCATGCCTCTCACCTGCACTATGATTTTCGTTTAGAGATAGAGGGTGTTTTAAAATCCTGGACCATTCCCAAGGGCCCCTCCATGAACCCCACGGATAAGAGGTTGGCCATCATGGTAGAGGACCACCCCCTAGAATATGCCAGATTTGAAGGGATCATACCTGAGGGGCATTATGGTGCTGGGGCAGTAGTTATATGGGATAGGGGATATTATCTACCCTTAGGGGATAAGGGTCTAGAGGTTCAGCTTAAAATGGGCAAAATGGACTTTATCCTACAGGGGAAAAGGCTAAAGGGGCCTTTACCATGATGCTTTTTAGAGGGAGGAAGAATCAGTGGCTCCTTATCAAAAAGAATGATGATTACGCAGACAAGACCTGGAAAATAGAACTAGCACTCACTAAGGAAAAAAGGCATAGACTTAAACTAAAGACCCCACCATGTAAAACAAAAAATCCTTAAAAATAAATGCCGAAGGCGGGATTTGAACCCGCACGGGCTAAACGCCCACTGCCCCCTCAAGACAGCGTGTCTGCCAATTCCACCACTTCGGCTATTTATTTTTTATCTAATTTATCTTTATCTGTCAAGCCGTTCCCCTTGGCTTATTCTTCTCTTTTATGCTTTCTAACAGAACGTATAATCCAAAAAGCTTGCTTGGAAATTCATACTCTCCTCTTTCTAGCTTTCGAAGTATGCCCCTGTTGATTGACTTGTTTAAAAATGTATCAATAACTTTTCTTTCCTTGTCATTTAACATCGCCAAAATATCCTTTCGAGTAAGTATCTCCTTTTGCGAACGAGCCATTTTATAAAGAATCCTTCGGTGGGTCTTACTCTGCATTTCTTTATATAATCTTCTATGAAAATACTTTCTTCCAACATTTTCAGCAGCCACCATTATTCCATCTATAGCGTCATCCATAGAAATGTAATTATCTCTATCGGTCCAATAAACTGCATCTCCTATCTCATGCAACAATGCAGGAAAACCACCGGAATACTGAACTATAAAATTTAACGCTTCTTCAGCGATGCCAGTTTTTACACTTTCTAAAGCCCTATTAACAAATTCTCTGCTTTCTTCTTTACTCATCAAACGCAAATCTATTACATCGAAAATACGTGCTGTAGACGGTTGTTCTCTCGCCAAATCATCCATCCTTTCTGGAATACCTACAAGGAGAAAAAGTAAAGGAAGTCTTTCCTTATAATCTACTGCTATGCCATCTATAAAACTCTTTAAGAACATAGAAAAACCTTCTATCTTAGTTGTTCCATTAATATCATCCAAAACAAGCATTATACCTTTATATTTGTCTCTCACCATATTCCAAATGTATTTAACGATTGAATAAAAATCCGAAGGCAAATCCTCTAAATCCTTTTTAAACCCCACTTTTACCCCAATGCCAAATAGGTCTAATCCAATGGAATCAATATACTTATTTAATGATGATTTGATTTTTCCCCAAAGACTTTCATCCCTTATACTTGATATTAATTTTTCCACCATGAGCTTACATACTTCAGGGAGTGTTTTTGCCGGACCTAAAAAGCAATATGCTGTGAGAAACTTTATGTCTTTGGGCAATAAGCTATTATCGTTTTCAAGAAGGTATTTAACAAAGAGTGCTAATGAGCTTTTTCCTATTCCTCTTTCTCCGGTGATAAAGGCGTTTATATTTTGTCCTACAGATGTTTGTTTTATACCTTTGATTAGTTTGTTAATTTCATCTTTACGACCCACAAAGTATTCTACAGGAACGGGTCTACCCGGCGAGAAGGGGCTGATTTCTTTCATTTAAGCATCTCTTCTGTTAAGTATTTTATCTTTTGCATTTTAGATGTCAACAGAATTTTTAAACTGGGATACTAAAGGCATCCTTTATAATCTCTATCTCATTATCATCAAGCTGGATGGCCACTACGTCAAACCTTGCCTTTTTCCCAAAAAGTCTGTGCTGTTTAAGGTAGGCCTGGGCAAGCCTTATTAGTTTTTTCTGTTTTTTATAGTTAACTGCCTCCTTTGCCAAACCAAACCTTTTTCCTGTGCGTGTCTTTACCTCAACAAATACAATTACATCCCTTTCCTTTGCGACAATGTCTATCTCACCAAGCCGATTTCTATAATTTCTTGCCAAGACCTTATAGCCTGCCTTTTTCAAGGCCCTTGCTGCCAGGTCTTCCCCCCTTTGTGAGATAGGCCTTTCATCAAAAATTTTCCAAAATTTCATAACTCTCTAAATGCAGATTGGGGTCAGAGATTATCTCCAATTTCTTACCTATCTCCTTCTCAAACAACTCATAGACAGAGAATTCCCTCTCCGTGATGTGCCTTGCCAAATCGGGGTGTACCTTTACTGCCAACTTGGATGAGATTGTGCGTGATGCCACTTTTTCCAATTCATCCAATATTTCATAAAAAATTGTCCTTTTTGACTTTAAAAATCCCCTCCCTTGACAATAAGGACAAGGCTCACAGAGGTAATGGATCAAATCCTCCCTTTTTCTTTTGCGTGTCATTTCTACTAAACCCAATTTTGACATCTGTAAAATCTGGGTCTTACTCCTATCCCTTTTCAATACCTCCTCTAGGGCAGCAATTACCTTTTGGCGATTTTGTTCCTTTTGCATATCAATAAAATCAATGATAATAATCCCACCTAAGTCCCTTAATCTTAGTTGATGGGCAATCTCCTGGACCGCCTCTAGATTGGTTTTAAGGATTGTCTCCTCAAAATTATCGCCTCCCACAAAGTGCCCAGTATTTACATCAATAGTTACCAATGCCTCGGTAATCTCAATGATGATATAGCCCCCCGATTTGAGCCAAATCTTTGACTGAAGTGCCTTGTTAAAGGCCTCTTCAATCGAAAATTTTTCAAATATGGGCACCCCTCCCTGATAGAGTTCTATACTATGACAGAGGTGTGGTATAAATTCCTTTACATAGGACAAGACCCGGTGGTATGCCTTGGGTGAGTCTATTATTACAGAACGGGTGTGTCTGGCAAAAAAATCACGTACAGCCCGAAGGCAAAGGTCTAATTCCTTGTATACCAATCCAGCCGCAGGGACACTATCCTTCTTTTCTAAGATACCCTCCCAAAATTTAATGAGTTTTTGCATTTCAAAGGAGAGCTTATCAGCATCTACCCCAACACTTGCTGTACGGATGATAAATCCCAAGCCCTTTGGCTTTATTTCCTCTACAATGCCCTTCAATCTCTTTCTCTCTATCTCATCTTCTATCCTCCGAGAGACCCCTATATGATCAAAAAATGGCATAAGTACCAAATAGTGTCCTGGAATGCTGATCCTTGTGCTAAGCCTTGGCCCCTTTGTACCAATAGGATCACGCATTACCTGAACCAATACCTCTTGGCCTTGCTGGAGCATATCTTCTATATAATATCCCTTAGGCTCTATCTCCAAATCGAATTCATTTTCCCATAGGTGTGGAATCACATCCGAGACATAGAGAAATCCAGCCTTCTCTAAACCGATGTCTACAAAGGCTGCCTGCATCCCAGGCAAGACCTTCAAGATACGACCTCGATAAATATTTCCTACCAAACTGCGTTCAAGCCTCCTCTCTAGATGAAGTTCAACTAAATTTCCATCTTCAAGGATTGCCAATCTTGTCTCATGAGGCCTTACATTCAGGATGAGGTCTGAGCGCATTTAAATCCCCATCTTGATTATACTTAGATTATTTGCTTGATTTTTATTTAAATTGAGTATGGCTTGAAGTGCCTCTACCAATTTGATCCCCCCAGAAGGGGGAAAGTCCAAAATGACCTCTAATTTATGTTGTTCAATGGGTACAATCTTCTTTACTACATCCTTTAGGTCTATTTTCCTTACCTTTCCTTTCCTTACCACCTGCCAAGGAAAATGGGTTTGATGGTCAAACAGTGCAATCTTTTTGATATCAAAGATACACTTCCTATAATCTACAATGAAACGCTGTCTCCTTTCAACAGGGAGGCTTGTGTTCAATGGGACCTCCTTTACCGTATTAAGACAAATTCCCAGGGGCAAATGGGGGTTTATCCTCTCCAATAGTTGTTTTGGCTCATATTCTCCATAGAGTTTTACATCCATCTTTTCAACCAGGCTCTCTATGCCTACTGGCAGGGCAGTGGCCAATACAATAAATGGCAATGGGTGAAATCCTTTAGAATAGACCAATCTTATACCTGCACGTCTAAAGGCCCTATGGAAGATATTTATCAGTTCCAAATGCCCCAAAAATCTTGCCTCAGCCACCTTGCTAAAGGTAAAGCGGTATCTCCTTATGGACTCCTTTACAGGATAATAAATGGGTACCTCTATTTTTCTTTTGGAATAAATTTTTGGGGCTATCTCTTTAAAATCACATAGCCCACAATTTTGACACCCCTTATAACGACAATCCTGTGTAACCTCCCCCTTCCTTGCCTTTAGACACTCATTCCAAAGAAATTCCTTATTTACTCCAATATCTATCATGTCCCAAGGCAATGGTTCGTCCTTTCCCCTCTCCTTTAGATAAAAATTTGGGTCTAGCCTAGAATCTGCAAATGCCTGTTGCCAAATTTCAAACTTAAATCTATCCTTCCAACTATCAAACCTTGCACCCCTCATCCAGGCCCTTAATATGACCTCATGCAGCCTCCTATCCCCCCTTGAAAACACCCCCTCTAAAAAACTCTGCTCGGGTTCATGCCACCTTACCTTTAAACCAAAGCGATTGGCATTTCTCTTGATAAACTTTATTTTTTCCTTACTCTCCTCCAAAGAGATCTGCCTTTCCCACTGGAAAGGGGTGTGGGGTTTTGGCACAAATGTAGAAATGCTCGCTGTAATTTGAAGTCTTCCTTTAGCAAGTCGGGATAGCCTCTCGGCCAATGCTACAATTGCCTCGATGTCCTCCCAACCCTCTTGGGGCAATCCAATCATAAAATAGAGCTTTAAAGAAGGCCAATTCCTACTAGATATCTCCTTTGCCGTCTCAAATAGTTCTTCCTCAGTTATCTTTTTGTTTATAATGTTCCTCAGTTTCTGTGTAGCTGCCTCAGGGGCCAATGTAAAACCTGTGCGGCGTACACGGCTAATCTGTTCGATTATATCCTTTGATACAGTCCCAATACGCAGGCTTGGGAGGCTAATAGCTACATAGTCTTTAGAAAACTCATTCATTAATGCCCTTATTAATTCAGGCAGGGGCTGATAGTCCCCAATACTTAAAGAAAGCAGCGAAATTTCCTCATATCCTGTATTCTTTAACCCAGACCTGACCAACTTTAAGACAGTCTCTGGTGACCTTTCCCTTACTGGGCGATAGATAAACCCGGCCTGACAGAATCTACAGCCCTGTGTGCAACCCCTTGCAACCTCAATGGAGAGTCTGTCATGGACTGGATGGTTATAAGGCACAATAGGCGATGAGGGAAATGGAACAGAATCCAAGTCTTTTATAATCCTCCTCTTTACCTTTGCATATCCTTCCTGCAATTCCTCTATCTCCTTTAAGACACCATCTACCTGATATCTGGGATAAAATGAAAATGGTGTATAAAAGCCCTCGATTTTGGAAAGCATCTGGAGTAATTCTTCCTTATTGCCCCTATCCCTTTGCCACTGCAGGTATGTATTGACAATTTCAATAATCCCCTCCTCTCCATCCCCAATAAAAAAGCCATCAAAAAATGGGACAATAGGTTCAGGATTTACTACAATAGGACCACCTGCAATAATGAGTGGGTATTTTTCATCCCTCTGCCTTGCATAGATAGGTATACCTGCCAAATTTAGCATATTTAGGATATTTGTATAGCAAAGCTCATGTTGAAGGCTAAAGCCTATAATATGACATTCTCTCAAAGGGATATTAGACTCCAGTGTGCAAAGGGGGACATTGTGTTCCCTCATAAGCCTCTCTAGGTCTTCGTCTGGGGCAAATACCCTCTCTGCCAATATGTGGGGATATTGATTCAGGATATAATAGAGGATCTGTATACCCAGATGAGACATGCCTATCTCATAGGCATCAGGAAATGCCAAGGCAAATCTTATTTTTATCTTATTTGGGTCCTTTTTGACAGAATTTATCTCATTTCCCAGATAACGGCTAGGGCCGTAAATATGAGAAAGTAAATCCCTAAATGTCATTTATCTTCTTTAAAATTTCCCAAGCATTTTTTAGCATTTGGAAAAAATCGCCCTCTGTAAGCCCTGCCCCCAACACTATACCTCTTGCCATTCTTTCATCCATTAAATCTTGTGGGGCATGGGCATCCGAATTCAATATCAATTTTGCCCCCATTTTTTGAGCCATCTTGGCCACATGGCCATTGCTGAAACAATGGCCAGCCCTGCCGGATATCTCTAGATAGACCCCGCGCCTTTTTGCTAGGCTTGCCTCCTCCTCAGTAATTAAACCAGGATGGGCCAAGATATCTATATCCGCATTTAGGGCCGCCAAGTTTGTACCAGGGATCACTGGCTCTACCAAGGTCTCCCCATGTACTACAATTATCCTTGCACCTAATTTTCTTGCCTCCTTTGCCAAGGGGGCAATCAATTCAGGTGGGACATGAGTCAACTCCACACCTGGTATCATTTTAATACCTCTTTTTGTCTCATTCCAGGCCCTTGCTGCCTTTAATAGGCCAGAGATAATGTGTTCAAAATTGGAGGTATCTGCATGGTCAGTAATAGCCACTGCCCCATAACCCAATACCTCTAATCTACGCGCCAGTTCAAATGGGATTAGCTCCCCATCACTAAATAGGGAATGGGTATGTAAATCAATGAGTTTTGGGGTCATAGTCTGGGTTTAGAAAGAACTAGAAATAGGTATCCTACATCTTATACTTACCAAAGTCCTCAGGGGAAAGACTCTCCAAAATTTCAGTCCATTTTTGGGCCTCTCTTGTGCCTACCCCTACCTCTGCCTTTGATGACTTCTTTGATTTTTTCAGGACGTCTTCACTAACAAAGATAGGTGCCTTTGCACGCAAGGCCAAGGCAATGGCATCACTAGGACGGGCATCTATTGTGTATTCCTTTTTATCCGTTTTGAGATAAATCAGGGCATAATAGGTATTATCACGTAGGTCACATACCTCTATCTTCTCTACCTTTGCCCCCATAGCCTCAATTACATTTTTTAAGAGGTCGTGGGTCATAGGGCGGGCAAACTTGACATTTTCTAATTCACTTGCAATGGCAGTTGCCTCTAAGATCCCAATCCAAATAGGCAATGCCTCTTCACCCTCTGTTGCCTTTAAAATCATAATGGGTGAATTTGTACTAGGGTCTATGGTTAGACCAAAAACCTTCATTTGTAATGACATATCTCCTCCTTTTTTAATCAAGGACTTTAATAATCCTCCCACGCAATGAATGAGAAAGTGCCTCATCGATCTCTACCTCTACCAGATGGCCCAATAGACTCGCCTCCGCCCTCACATTGACCACACGGTTGCAACGGGTACGACCTGAGAGCCCCATCTCACCCCTCTTACTGTAGTCATCCAACAATACCTCAAGCCTCTGTCCTACCTTTTCCCTGTTCTTTGCCTTTGTAATAGGTGCCTGCACCTCATGGACAGCTGCCAGTCTCTCTGCCTTGATCTCTTCGCCTATCTTCTCTTTAAATCCCACCGCCTTAGCTGGAGGTCTGTCCGAGTATTTAAAAGCAAAGATATCATCAAAAGAGACTTCTTGCAAGAGGGAAATTGTCTGTTTGAAATCTTTTTCTGTCTCCCCAGGAAATCCTACAATAATATCAGTTGTAATGGCAATCTCTGGGCATACCTTCCTTAACATCTCAATCTTTTTTAGATAATCCTCCCTTGAATACCTCCTATTCATCTTTTTCAATATTCTATTAGAACCACACTGCACTGGTAGGTGTATCTGTTCACACAGGGTCCCAACCTCCTTAAATGTCTTAATTAGATCCAGTGTTAAGTCCTTTGGATGGGAGGTCAAAAACCTTAGACGTCTCAGTTTGGGAAGATTTCCTACCCTCCTTATAAGTTCAGCAAATGAGATCTCTTCCCTTCTATCCTTTCCATAAGAGTTTACATTTTGCCCTAAGAGGATGATCTCCTTTACACCCATGTCTAAAAGCCTCTTTGCCTCTTCTAAGATGCTTTCACTTCTTCTACTAACCTCCCTCCCACGGACATAGGGGACAATACAATATGTACAAAAATTATTACAACCCTGCATGATGGTAATATAGGCCCTAAACTTGTTGAAAGTAGGGATAACCCCCTTTGGTGGCTCCAATTGATAACTAAAATTGGTCTCACAGACCTTTCCCTTTTTATTTAATTTACTAATAATCTCTGGGAGTCTATAGATTTGGTGTGTGCCAAAGACAAAGTCTATATGAGGCATGCGCTTTAATAAAAGCTCCCCCTGCTGTTGGGCAAGGCACCCACCTACCCCTATAATCAAAGGGCGATGTCTCTTTTGATACTTTAACCTCCCCAAAAAACTATATGCCTTTTGTTCTGGCTTTTTCCTTACAGTACATGTATTCAGTAAAATTATGTCTGCCTCTTCTTTTGAGGTTGTGGGGATATAGCCCATACCCTTTAGGAGGGCAGCCATATATTCTGAGTCATGCACATTCATTTGGCAGCCATAGGTCTTGATAAAAAACTTTTTAGCCATATTTTAGGTATTCCTTTAATCTTTTAGCTATATTCTCAGGCAGACCTATATCCTTTAAGGCCTTTATATCTGCCTCCTTTATCTCCTCTAGGCAGTTAAAGTGCCTCCAAAGTAGTGCCTTCCTCTTGGGTCCCAAACCAGGTATCTTATCTAATATAGAAAAAGTTGTGGCCTTTCTGTGTAGGCGTTTGTAGTAGGTAATAGCAAATCTATGGGCCTCATCACGGACCCTCTTAAGAAATATTAGTGTTTGACAGTGGCTGTCTAAGATCAAGGGGCCTTGATTCTTGAGATAAATCTTGTCCTCTTCACCATCCTTTCCCTTTGCTATTGAGATAATCTCAATATCATTTAATCCTTGCTCAGCCAAAATCCTCTCTGCTATAGAGAGTTGCCCCTTCCCACCATCAATCATGAGTAGGTCTGGCAGGATATCCTTATGGGAGAACCTACGTTTTAACACCTCACTCATCATCCCATAGTCATCTGGGTGGCCTGAATACTCTAGCCTAAAGCGGCGATATTCATCCTTATCTGGAAGGCCATTACTAAATACCACCATCGAGGCCACTGCATATTGTCCCTTGATATTTGAGACATCAAAACACTCTATCCTCTTTGGAATCTTGGAGAGGGAAAGCTCCTCTTTTAAGGCCTCTAGGACATCTCTTTTCTTTAATCTTGCCTCAACACGTAATCTTGCGTTATCCATAGCCATCTTTAAGAGTCTTAACCTATCACCCTTTTTGGGAAAGAGGATATCTACTTTGTATTTTGCCTTCTCAGAAAGCCACTCTTCCAATAATTCTTCCTCTTCTAAAGGAAATGGGGTAATTACCTCCTTTGGGATCATATCCTGTTTGAAGTAGAATTGCTTAAAAAATTGGGAAAATGCCTCTTTTTCTTTATGTCCCTTAAGGCCTACTGTATACTCTAGCTCCCCAATTAAGAGGCCATTTCTTATCAGCAGTATCACTATCTGAAGCCTCTTCTTTGAGGGGGTAAGGGAGTAACCAAATACATCCCTATCAGAAAAATCACTAGAGACCATACTCTGTTTTTCCAGGGTGTACTTAATGGCCTTGATACGGTCACGGCAGGCTGCTGCCTGTTCAAATTCTAGTGCCTCTGCTGCCCTTCTCATCTCACTTTCTAATTCTTCCAATACCTCCCTCCTCTTTCCCTTTAAGAAGAGGCATGCCTGCTTTGCCAAATTTAAATACCTTTCCTCACTTACATAGCCTACACAAGGGGCAAGACAGCGACCAATTTGATAATTGAGGCAGGGCCTTGTGCGATTCTTAAACTCATGGTCACTGCACTTACGCAAAGGAAAGAGCCTATCCATAGCCCTTAGTGTCTCCTTTACTGCCTTTGAGGATGTAAATGGGCCAAAATAGGTAGCACCATCCCTTTTCATCCTCCTTACAATAGTAATCCTAGGCCACTTTTGCCTTAGATCTAATCTCAGATAGGGGTAATTTTTATCATCCCTTAAGACAACATTATAACGGGGGGAGTATGTTTTGATGAGATTACACTCAAGGATTAGTGCCTCCTTTTCTGAACAAGTTACTAAATAATCAATTTTTTTAACCTTTTTTAGTAGTGCCTCTGTCTTTGCAGAAAAAGGCCTTTGAAAATAGGTATTTACACGCTTATAGAGATCCTTTGCCTTCCCTATATAGACAATATTCCCATCCCTATCCTTCATCAAGTATACACCAGGTTTATGGGGAAGGCTGTTTACTTCTTTAAGAAGCCCATCCTGCATATTTATTTCTTATCAAAATAGAAAAAATAGGGCAAGTGAAATAAAGATTTTTTATTGGCCAAATCTTTCTATAATTTCAGCCAATTTCTCCAATCTCTCTTGGGAGAGATAATACCTTCCCACTTTATTTAAGGGGACGCCATAGTCTTTTGTTATTACCGTTTTTTTCAATTCCTCTAGGGCCCTCTTTCCCTCTTCACTCAGATTTAACTGCCACTCTGGCATAACACCCTTTACAGGGCGAAGCTCCTGTCTTTCACTATAAGATAGGTCATTGGCATCTATATCTTTAGGCAAATCACCAAGTTCACGCAATACCATCAAAAAATTTCTTTCATCTACTATGATATAGGCATCATTAAACTTCATCTCCCCCTCCTCCTAAAAGCATTTTTTTATATAAAAGGATGGCCTCTCTTAGAAACCCCTCCTTAAGTAATCCAAAGGGAGAGGGTGTCTCCAATATGCGCCTTGGGATGGAAAGCCCTTCAAAGGAAAAGCCCTCCCTCATTTTAAAGAGGTATTTTTGCCTTAATATCTCCTCTCCTATTTTCATCAATTGATCCACATCAAAGTCAAACCCTGCTACCTTTAATGCCCGAGAGATGACTTCATATGTATAGACCTTCCTTCCAAAAAAGCAAACGATAAGTGAGGATAGTATCTGTCTATAACATTCTTCCTTTAGTAGCCTTTCTGCAAAGAATCTTGGGTTTAACCCCTCTTTACCCAAGACCTCTCTGTCCAGGTTGTGCCCCCCTGAGTCAAGATGGCTGTGGCGGGCACCAGTCAGAAATGTCAGATGGCTCCCATAGCCTGTATGGTAGCCAGGCATCTCATTTTTTCCAAATGCAAGGGCAAACTCCCTTCCCCCATACACAGATGAGGAGAAGGCAACGCCCCTTGCCAGGGCATTATAAAAGTGGTTTTCTTGAGAGACAATGTGCCTTACCATGGCCATATAGGTTTGATAGTCACCCCATTTAGGGATCATTCCCAAGGTCTCTTTTTTGGTAATTAGATTATGCTCATATGCCTCAGTGGCCCATGCCAATATCACCCCAGTAGAGATGGCATCAAGCCCGAGTGCCTCTATTTCATTAAGCAATTTTAATAGTCCATTTGGGTCATCAATGCCCAACATGCTCCCTAGGGCATAAAGGAGTTCATAATCATATGAGATAAAAGTGGTTTTATAAAAATAGGGCTCATCTTCATATGGCTCCCTTAAGGCCGCAAGGTGGATGCAGGCAATAGGGCAATGAATACAGGAGACCCTCCTGCCCAAAAAATTTTCTGCCAGATATTCTCCTGAGAGCCTTTCTACCCCTTTAAATGTAGAGGATTTAAGGTTACAAGTGGGGAGTGCCTTAATTTTATTGAGGATAGATATATTCAATGAGGTGCCTAAGTCATGGTATTTTTTTAAAGAAGGGGATGAAATGACCCTTTTAAATATCTCATCATATATATTTCTATAATTTTTTTTGTC
>JAGGTC010000160.1 GCA_021163945.1 Deltaproteobacteria bacterium
CAAGGAAAGGATATAGTAGAGATAGGGCCAATTGAAAAGCCAATTAGAAGAGTAATAAATTGAATATTGCTGGTCTTACACCATTTTCTAGCATAGACTTTGAGGGGAGGCTCTCGGCAGTAGTCTATACCCAAGGGTGCAATTTTAATTGTATTTATTGTCACAATTATCAATTGATAAAGAGGAAAAATACACCTCTTTCCTTAGAATCACTTTTTGAGTTTATAAAACTTAGAAAAAGGATACTAGATAGTGTGGTGATTTCTGGGGGCGAGCCCACCCTGCACAAGGACTTGCCTAATTTTTGTGAAAGGTTAAAAAACCTTGGTCTATCTGTAAAAATAGACACAAATGGCACATCTCCACTTATGTTAAATCTCCTTACCTCTAAAGGCCTGATAGATTATATAGCCATGGATATCAAGGCCCCTTTTCATAAATACAAAGAGATTATAAAAACAGAATTTCCTACAGAAATTATTAAAACATCTATGGAATTTATAAAGTCTAGCAATATTCCCCATGAGTTTCGAACCACTGTCCATAGTGAGTTATTGAGCCTCTCTGACCTAGAGGAGATAATCCAGTTGGTAGGCAGTAAGCACAAACTTTATTTTCAAATTGCCAATCCTACCCCCTTATTTAAGGTGCCTAATAGGTATACAAGGGAGACATTAAATGCATTCATTAGTAAGTTTCCAGATTTTAGATTGGCTATAAGATAGCTCATCCTGGTAGGTAGGATATGACAGAGATAATAATGTCTAAAATAAAGCAATAAAATAGGCAGTATATAGCGGCATCAGATATATTATTTTTTCCTTCTTTAAGTCCCTGGTAAATGCTTATTGTGGCAATTATTAAGGCAAAAATTATTGCCTTTATGATGCTCAGTGCAAAATCCGATATATTAATGGCCTGGGTTAGGCTGTCATAAAATGAGGGAAAGGGTATCTCTGCTATAAGATTGGCAAGCAGATAACCACCCAGCAGGGAGGTAATGTCAAAATAGATAAGTAAAGATGGGATGCAAATCATAATGGCCCAAAACCTAGGTAATATGTTAAGGCGGATACCTTCATCAGATATATCCAATCTCCCAATGCTGTTCATGTGTCCTATATCACTTGTGACAGATACCCCACTACTGAGGATAACAAAAATTGCAGGTATAAATGCACTTAATTCTTTAATGATTACAGTGTTTAATGTAGCTCCTAGATTTCCTAGACCCATTGCCTTGGCAATTTGGTGGTGAATCTGCAAGATGGCAAGCATACCTAACAGGAGCCCTATTATTGTGAAAATAAAGATGTTTTTTATACCACTTTCATATATTTGCTGAACTAATCTTTGATAAAATTTATCCCTTTCTCCATTTTTCAGGGTAAAGGAGATGCGGATTAAATAGGCACAAAATGCAATCAGATTTAGTAGATAGTGTATATGTCTTATAAAACTATTTCCTATTGCCCCTATTGGATATAGGGCATTTCTAAGCATGCATCTCTCTAACATATAGCTTATGCTAAGTCAACTTGACAGCACTTATGGAATTATGGTAGTTTAGGGGTGGTGAAGGTAATGTGTTCAAAGCGGAGGCCTCCTTGTAAGGAGGCCATTTTTTTGTAGGTAGATGCTTAATCGTCTTGAGAGAAAACACTTACTAGGAATTGAGGATTTAACAAGGGAAGAGATAGAATTTATTATTTACACAGCCGAAAATCTAAAAGAGATCTCCTCTAGAGATATTAAAAAGGTACCTACACTCCGAGGCAAGACAATAATCAGTTTTTTTTATGAACCAAGTACAAGGACAAGGACATCGTTTGAAATTGCTGCAAAGAGGCTCAGTGCTGATACAATAAGCATATCTGCCAGCTCAAGTAGCATTGTAAAGGGGGAGAGTTTAATAGATACGGCCAGAAATATTGAGGCCATGATGCCAGATGTGTTGATTATCAGGTACCCATATGCTGGTGCACCCCACTTTTTGGCAAGGCATTTGGATACATCAATAATTAACGCCGGGGATGGAATGCATGAGCACCCTACCCAGGCACTGTTAGATGTAATGACAGTAAAGGAAAAAAAGGGGAGGATAGAGGGATTAGAGATAGTTATAATTGGAGACATTGCCCATAGCAGGGTAGCCCGTTCTGACATATTGGCCTTTACAAAGCTAGGGGCAAGGGTAAGGGTAAGTGGGCCACCAAGTTTGATCCCACCCTATATAGAGGCCCTGGGGGCAGATTATTATCAGGACATTGAGGATGCCTTGATTGGGGCAGATGTAGTGATTGCCCTAAGGGTGCAGAGAGAGAGGCAAAAGCAGGTATTCTTTCCTGACACAAGGGAATATTTTATCCGCTTTGGTCTAAACAAAAGGCGTCTTGGCCTAACCAAGGAGGATGCACTCTTTATGCACCCAGGCCCTGTAAATTGGGGTGTAGAATTGGATCCAGAGATTATGGAATTGCCACGTACTATAATATTGGACCAGGTAAGCAATGGTGTAGCTATAAGGATGGCAGTACTTTATTTATTGGCAGGCTCAAAGACCTAGTGTCCAAAAAGATAGATCATCATACAGCCAAGGCACATTAGGGCCGTAGCAAAGAGGCGGATACCAAAGTATTCTTCCTTAAAAAAGATGCCACCATAGATTACACCAAAAAGTGGGCTTAATCTTTTTACAGAAATCATATAAACTGCCTCTATCTTACTTATGGCAATCACATGACTTATAATCATAAGTGCTACAAAGAGGCCTATTGACATTGCCTTTAAGAGAGATAACCCATCAAAACGAAGGCCTGGTTTATCTAAAACAAATGGCGTAAAGATAATGGCTAGGCCTATATAATAGAATGGCCCAAAGAATAGGGGGCTTGAGTGTAAGATGGCAAACTTGCCTAGGGCCGATGTTATGGCATAGATAAAAGAGACAAGGAGCATAAGCCAAGAACCTTTTTCTCTTATTATACCCCTCATTATAGTAGGGATGTCCTTTCCCTTTGGTAAATAGAGCAGATAAGTGCCAAAAAATATAAGGATTATACCTAGGATGCCAAAAATATTTGGGCTTTCATGAAGAAAGAGCCAGCCTGTGAAGATGAGGAATACCGGGGTAAAGGAGAGGAATGGGAGGCTTAAGGAGAGAGGGGATAGCTTTATAGCCAGCATATAGAGGATGAGGGCAGTGACCTCTAGGGGATAGAGGACAGCCAGACTGAGCCAAAATTGTGTGTCTAGCCTTGGCCATGGCAAAAATAAGAGTATGGGGAGCAAAAAGGGCAATGCAGAGACTGCCCTTATGCCACTCATCCTTAAGGCAGGGAGTTTGGAAAAAAAGAGTTTTGTCAGGGCATCTGCTGTGGCCAAGGAGATTGCAGAGAAGATACTTAAGAATAGCCAATCCACAAATAAAGAATCTATTTTCCCCAAACCAGCCTGTCAATAGTAAAATTGTGACTTGTACTAATAAAGAAAGTGTGGTATCTTAAAGAAGAATGAAGCAGGCCCCACTCTTTTCTGTCCCTCAGTCCCATGTTTATACTGTCAGTGAGTTGACCCTGGCCATAAGGTACCTCTTGGAGCAAAATTTTCCCCTTGTTTGGGTGGAGGGGGAGATCTCCAATGCCAGACGCCCCCCTTCAGGTCACTT
Source organism: Deltaproteobacteria bacterium (assembly GCA_021163945.1). Classification (GTDB taxonomy): domain Bacteria; phylum Desulfobacterota; class Desulfofervidia; order Desulfofervidales; family DG-60; genus JAGGTC01. The sequence goes on from JAGGTC010000160.1 coordinate 3,668, forward strand.
TTATTTCACCTTAAAGGACAATAGGGCACAAATTAAGGCTGTCCTATTTAAGAATCAGCTTCCCTGGCTAAAGTTTAGACCAGAGGATGGCATTAAGGTCATCTGCCAGGGCCGTATTAGTACATATGAGCCAAGGGGGGAGTATCAAATCATCATAGAGTATTTAGAGCCAAAGGGATATGGTGCACTTCAGCTTGCATTTGAGCAGTTAAAGAAAAAACTAATGGATGAGGGGCTCTTTTATAAAAAGAGGCCCCTACCCTGTCTGCCTTCGCATATTGCTGTTGTTACATCGCCAGTGGGTGCAGCTATTAGAGACTTCTTGAGGATTTTACTAAAAAGCTCCCCAAATATAGCTGTCAGGATCTACCCAGTAAAGGTCCAGGGAGAGGGGGCAGCAGAACAAATTGCTGAGGCCATCTATGATTTAAATAGGATGAACTGGGCAGATATAATAGTCTTGACTAGGGGAGGGGGCTCCTTAGAGGATCTATGGGCATTTAATGAAGAGATAGTGGCCAGGGCCATCTATGCCTCCAAGATCCCAGTTATATCTGCTGTAGGCCATGAAGTGGATTTTACTATCTCTGATATGGTAGCCGATCTGAGGGCACCTACCCCCTCTGCCGCGGCTGAGATCATCATTAAAAGGAGAGAGGATTTAGAAAAAAAATTAAAAGAGTGGAAAGGCTCCCTGTTACAGGCCTTAAATAAGCAGAGGATTAATAGTTATTCCCTCTATTTAGACGACCTCTCCCAATCGCTCCTAAAGATTATAGCCCGTTTTGTAGCCTATAAGAAGACATCATTAAAAAATCTAAAAGAGCGGTTTTTTGCCACCCATCCCAAAAGGCAAATAATAAACTACAGAGAGGCAATAAAGAAAGATAAAAGGACATTGATAACCTACTTTAAAGGTCATCTAAAGGGGCTAAATCAATACTGCCAAGAGCTAAATCACCGCCTAAATGCGCTTGACCCCCTGGCTGTACTCAAAAGGGGTTATGCCTTGGCCTTTACACTTCCTAAGAGACAAATAATTAGGTCAGCCAATCAGGTAAGAAAAGGAGACGAAGTTTTAATAAAGGTAGCCCAAGGTGAAATAAGGTCTAAAGTAGAAGATATAAAGGAGTAAAGATGAAATTTGAGGATGCCATAAGTAGGATAGAGGAGATTATCAAAAAACTAGAGACAGGGGAGATACCTTTAGAAGAGTCCCTTAAATTGTTTGAGGAGGGCATAAATTTAATAAACTTTTGTCAGAAAAAATTAAATGAGGTGGAGCAGAAGGTTGAAATCTTGGTAAAGAATGAAGGTGGGGAGGTTGAGACAAGGCCATTTGACCCTAGCCTAGGCCGCACCGAACCACAAATGTAATAATGAATAGGCTATTTGACCTAAAGGCATATTTAAAAGAAAAGAGGACACTGGTAGAGGAGGCACTAGAGCAATATCTGCCCAAAAGGGAGGGTACTTACCAGCTGATCGTTGATGCGATGCGTTATAGCCTATTTGCTGGGGGAAAGAGGTTGCGGCCTATCTTGTGTTTAACTGCGACCGAGGTTGTAGGTGGTGATTTAAGGGTATCCCTGCCGGTGGCCTGTGCCATAGAACTTATCCATACCTATTCCCTAATCCACGATGACCTACCTGCTATGGATGATGATGATCTAAGGAGGGGAAAGCCTACTAGCCATAAGGTATTTGGAGAGGCATTGGCCATCCTTGCAGGCGATGCCTTATTAACAGAGGCCTTCTATCTACTCACCCACCCAAAGTTTACCCACTCCATCCCAGATGCCTCTTTAATTAGGGTGATTCACTTAATTGCTGAGGCATCTGGATTTAGGGGGATGGTTGGAGGACAGGTAATAGATCTAAAGGCCACAGGAAAAAAGATAAATGCCAAGGAATTAGAGACCATGGACAGACACAAGACAGGCGCCCTAATTGTAGCTTCTGTAAAAAGTGGTGCCATCTTGGGGGGTGGAACAAAGGAACAGATTGAATCATTAGGCAAATATGGCTATCACATAGGCCTGGCCTTTCAGATTGTAGATGATGTATTGGATATTGAGGGTACAACCATAGAGTTGGGAAAGGAGGCAAAGGCAGATCAAAAAATGAAAAAATCTACTTACCCAAGCATCCTAGGGCTTGAGAGGGCAAAGGAATTGGCATCACTCCACATCAGGCATGCTATAGACTCCTTAAAAGGATTTGGAGATGAGGCAGAACCATTGCGGGCCATTGCCTACTATATTAAGGATAGAAGAAGGTAATGAACAAAGTACTAGATAGAATCAACAGTCCCAAGGATCTAAAGTCCCTTTCCTTGCCAGAATTAAAACAATTGGCAAATGAGATAAGGAAGGAGATCATTCAAACAGTGGCAAAGACAGGCGGCCATCTGGCCCCTAACCTGGGGACAGTGGAATTGACCATTGCCTTACACTATGTGTTTGATACACCAAGAGATAAGATCATCTGGGATGTAGGACACCAATGTTATTGTCATAAAATCCTTACAGGAAGGCGCAATTCCTTTCATACATTAAGGCAATTTAGAGGCATTAGTGGATTTCCAAACCCAAAGGAGAGCCCTTATGATGTCTTTGGAACAGGGCATGCCAGTACCTCCATCTCTGCTGCCTTAGGGATCTCTACAGCGGAGTATCTGAAGAATGATAATGGGAAGGTAATAGCAGTAATTGGCGATGGGGCCATGACAGGGGGGATGGCCTTTGAGGCCCTAAATCAAGCAGGCGAATTAGAAAGGGATTTAATTGTAGTGCTCAATGACAATAAGATGTCAATCTCTCCTAATGTGGGTGCACTTTCTTCATTCCTTAGCAGAAAACTAACTGGTCGCACCTTTCGCAGATTCAAAAAGGAGATTGAACGTTTCTTGTCATCACTGCCAGGTGGTGAAAATATCATTCATATTGTAAAAAAAAGCGAGGACTCAATAAAGACCCTATTTACACCAGGGATGCTATTCTTGGCCCTCAGATTCGATTATTTGGGACCTGTTGATGGGCATCGCCTTGAGGCACTCATTAAGACATTTAAACACGCAAGGGAGATGTCCGGGCCTATTTTGATACATGTACTTACAGTTAAGGGAAAGGGATATAAGCCCGCAGAGCAGGACCCCACATCCTTTCATGGTATAGGGAAATTTAAGATAGTCCCTGAGGCCCCATATAAGGTCAATCACAAAATAGATGACAAAAGGCCTACTTATACAGAGATATTTGCAAAGACATTGGTTGATTTGGCCAAGTCCGATAAAAGGATTGTGGGGATTACTGCAGCTATGCCTGAAGGCACTGGCCTTTTTCTTTTCAAGAAAGACTTTCCTGACCGCTTCTTTGATGTGGGCATTGCCGAACAACATGCCGTAACATTTGCCGCTGGATTGGCAACACAGGGACTAAAGCCAGTAGTGGCCATATACTCCACATTTCTACAAAGGGCATATGATCAGATTATTCATGATGTTTGCCTTCAAGATTTGCCTGTTGTGTTTGCCATAGACAGAGGAGGGATTGTGGGTGGGGATGGCCCAACACACCATGGGCTATTTGATCTCTCCTATCTGCGCATTATCCCAAATATGATTGTGATGTCCCCCAAAGATGAAAATGAGTTAAGGCATATGCTAAAGACCGCTATTGAATATCAGGGGCCTATTGCCTTGCGTTATCCTCGGGGGAAGGGATTTGGTGTAAATTTGGATGAGACACTAAAAAAGATCCCCATTGGGGAGGCTGAGTTGATAACCCCTGGGGAGGATCTGGCTATTCTTGCAATTGGCCATATGGTCTATCCTGCTTTAGATGCCGTAAGGATGCTTCAAAGAGAGGGTATTTACCCCACCTTGGTGAATGCACGTTTTGTAAAGCCAATAGATAAGTCCCTTCTTTTGAAATTATCCAGAAATTGCAAATGTATTGTTACAATAGAGGAAAATGTAATAACGGGTGGTTTTGGTACTGCTGTAATGGAGGCCCTTCAAGAATTGAATATCCAAATCCCTGTAAAACGTTTGGGTCTGCCTGACATATTTGTTGAGCATGGCCCACAATCTACCCTTAGGGAGATGTATGGCCTTCACGTTGAGGGCATCTATACATTTATAAAAGAAACTTGCCTATCCTAGGAGGATAAGATGGCTATTTTAAGGAAAGATAAATTAATTCAAGAGAAGATCCACGACCCTTATTATGAGGCCAAAAAGTACCCAGATGGTGTGGTATGCCCCATTTGTCATGCCATCTACCTTGATGGTCGTTGGGTCTGGCCTACAGAGGAGAAAAAGGTAGAGCTAAGTGGCGATGAATACATATGTCCAGCCTGTAGAAGGACCCTAAATAAATATCCGGCTGGTGTGGTATTTTTAACTGGTAATTATTTAACTACGCATAAAGAGGAGATATTGAATATAATCAATAATCTAATAGAAGAGGAGAGTCAAAGGTCCCCTCTAAAGAGGGTAATTAATATGGAGGAGGACGAAAAGGGCATTACTATCAATTTAACAGACGACCACCTTGCCAGGAGGATAGGTGAGGCCATAGGTCGGGCCTGTAAGGGGGAATTAGAGCTAAAATACACAGAAGATGACCGCTTTATAAGGGTCTATTGGCACAGGGATGACTAACGCAACCTTGCCTCTTCCCGCAAGCGCTTTAGGCCCAATAATATGTCTGCCCCAGAGATAGGCATAAGTGGCTCAAATTTATCCTTACCCCCTGAGGTAATAATGCCTTTAATCAAACAAAGCATACAGGCGTTATAGTAAGGTTGCTTTGCCTTGAGGTCCTTGTAAGGAGAGCGTAATTTCTTGAAATCAAATTGAATGTCTGTCAGTTTGACTAATACACTTTGTGCAATTTGGCAAAAACATGCCCTTGTAATTATTCTGTCTGGGTCAAAATAGCCATCTGCAGTAGCAGATAGTCCCTTTATCTTGAGAGGGACTATGGATCTAATCTCTTCTTTAAACCTCTGATTGCCAATGTCCTTTAGTATTATACGTGGTGCTTGAATAACCTCCAAAATTTGGGATAATTTAAGTTCATGTGTTAATAGGGCTGCCATCTCGGCCCTAGTAACCCTATCCTTTAGACCAATTTCCTTACCCAATAAGGTTATTGGCTGTGCCTTTTGGATCTTCTCTAATTTATCTAACTCGTTATATGCCTGTAAAATAAATGAGTTTTTTGACTTTAAAACACCATTTAACAGTGATTTGGCCTCTTTAAACATAAAGGCATGTTCATATACCTTTGCCATATAGAAACAGGCAGGGGCATAACCTGGCCTTATAACCATAACCTCATTAAATGCATCTTTGGCTATAGGGAAGATCTCAGAAGAATAAAGCAAATCAGAAAGGCGAATCTTCCCTACAAATACACTCAACTTATCCTCATCATCCCTGATAAGGTCCTGTGCCATTTTTAGATATTCCCAGGCCATTTTTTTATCTCCCTTTTTGGCAGACACCAGGGCCAGACCAATATAGGCCTTTACGGCTGTAGGCCTTTCCTCTAGTGCCATTCTAAATTCACGTTCTGCGTCATCTAACTTGCCCTTTTCCATAAGGACCATGCCTACCTCTATATGGTGTGCTGGTATAGAAAGCTTTGTCTTTAAAGGAAATCTCCTTGTTCCACAGGCATTTATTAGGGGTATAAAGCCAAAAATTATGATAAGGCTTAGCACTATTTTGACTTTTGAGCGATTTAAGGTTAAATTTTGCCTATGAATCTTTGGGCACGGAAATTTTGGCATCTCTTGGGCACCTTAATCCCTTTTATTTACTATTTTAGCCATTTAAGCCAAAAATCGGCAGCACTTATTGTGTTCTGCCTATTTCTCCTTGCCTTGATAATAGATGGCTCAAGGCTCCTTCTACCCTCCTTTAATCGTTGGTTTTTAACCTACTTTGGCAGACTCTGCAAAGAGGAAGAATACACCTCCTTTACAAGTACTATTTATTATCTAGCCGCCATTACTTTAACTATATACCTTTTTCCAAAAAAAATAGCTGTTTGTGCATTGTTATATTTAACCGTTGGAGACCCCGCCGCTGCCATCGGAGGCTACTATATCCCTCTTAAAAGGATTTGGCAAAACAAAACACTGGGAGGCTCCCTGTGCAATTTTTTTGTATGTTTTTTGCTTACACTCCTTTTTTATCATTGGCTCATCGCCATTTTTGGTGCAACTGTAGCAGTCCTTGTCGAACTTTTTTCCCCTATAGATGATGCCTTGACCATCCCCCTCATTTCTGCTCTTTTTCTCTATCTTTTGGTGTAATATCAATTTCAGTTGGTTCCTTCAAGGCCTTTCTAAAGTTCCTAATGCCCATGCCAATGCCCCTTCCCAACTCAGGCAGGCGCTTGGCACCAAAGACAATGAGGATAATAAGCACAATTAAAATAAATTCTGTAAAACCAATATGAAACATCTCAGTCTCTATCAATCTCGTCTAAATTAAAGAGCTTTCTAGCAACGTCTAAATAAAGGTCTATTTTGGGCCGTTCCTCCCTCTTTTTCAAGAATGTAACAGGATCATGGAGTATCTTCTTTACCATGGCACTAGTCATTGCATCTATTGCCTCTTTATCTTCATCGGATAGGTGTTTTAGGTGCTTAAAGGTCTTTTCTAACTCCTTTTTTCTGATCTTCTCTAGCTTCTGCTTTAACAAGACAATAATGGGTACTGCCTCAAGGGTCTCTAACCACCACTTAAACTTAATGGCCTCCTCCTCTACAATACGTTCTGCCTTTTTTGCCTCCTTTTCCCTTATGTGTTTATTTGTCTCTACTATACCCTGTAAGTCATCAATATCATAGAGATAAACGTTGTCTAGTTGATTTAACTTTGGGTCTATGTCACGGGGAACGGCAATATCGATAAAGAAAATGGGACGATTTTTACGTTGCCTCATTACCTTTTTTATATCATCATAATAGATAATAAAATGGGGGGCGCCTGTAGAGCTAATGACAATGTCTGTCCAAGCAAGATAATCAGAAATCTCTGTCAGAGAGATAGGTTTTCCATTAAATTCCTTTGAAAGCTCTACTGCCCTCTCCAGGGTACGATTGGCTACAACAATATCCCTTACGCCATTGCCCAAGAGGTGATGGGCTGCAAGCTCGGCCATCTCCCCAGCCCCTATAAGTAAAATGTGCTTTCCATGCAGGTCACCAAATATCTTTTTTGCCAACTCTACGGCTGCATAACTAACAGACACGGCATAACGAGAAAGATTTGTCTCTGTCCGCACCCGTTTTGCCACGGAAAAGGCCTTATGTAATAGGCGATTTAAAATAGGGCCTACTGCACGTTGTTTAGTAGAACGGCGGTATGCATCCTTGATCTGCCCCAAGATTTGAGGTTCGCCTATTACCATCGAATCAAGGCTAGAGGCAACCAAAAACAGGTGCTTTACGGCCTCTGTATCAAGGTAGACATAGATAGACTTTTTAAATTCATTCAAGTCTACCTGATTATAGTGGGCCAAAAAATCCTTTATTTCCTTAATAGTGATTTCAGGCTCATCCTCTGTAGTGGTGATAATCTCTACCCTATTACAGGTAGATAAGAAAAAGGCCTCATTTACGGATGGCAGTTCTGTCAACCTTCTTAGGATTTCATCATTATCAGTAGCTGCCAATCGCTCCCTCAGTTCTACTGGTGCAGTTTTGTGATTTACCCCAATTAAAACAATCCTTTTATCCTTCATTTGAATACATGATAGCTTTTAAGTAGATAATTTACGCCAAAGAAGGTAAATAATAAAAACATAAAGCCAATAATTGAGATTATAGCCGCCCGCCTTCCCCTCCAGCCAACTGCTAGGCGTTCATGGATAAGTATGGCATAGACAAGCCAAGTGATGACTGACCATACCTCCTTTGGGTCCCATGTAAAGTAATGTCCCCTTACCCACTGGGCATAGATTGCACCTAATATAAGGCCTAAGGTAAGCATACTAAAGCCCCATATTAGTGCCTTATGATTTATATCGTCTAGTAAGGTAAGTGATGGCAGCCTCTGATAAAGACCCCCCAGTTTTTTTGTCTTGATATGCCTTTCCTGAACAAGATACATAATCCCTACACAAAATGCCAATGCCAATAAGGCATCCCCAATCAATGAAAAGCCAATATGAAGACTTAACCACAGGACTTTAATAGGGGGGCGTGGTTCTGCAATGCTAGGGACTACCCTAGACAGTAGCATAAGCCCTACAATAAGTGGTGAAAGGAAGGTCCCCAAAATGGCGAGTCGCCATCCAAACATTATATATACAATGACTAAAAACCAGGCAACAAATGACAATGAGCTCTTTACAGTGATAAAGGGGAAATAACCAAGATCTATCCAGGAGATGATAAAACCAATACTATGGAAAAAAAAGCCAGATAACAATACTAGTGTGGCGGCCCTAGATACTGAGTGCTGCGGACGCAAGAGATAGATAAAAAAACCAACCATTGCTATGCCATAACCCAGAAGCGCTAATTGATAAAAAAATTTATCCATTTTTTAAAGAAAAACCTAAATCTTTCAAACCAAATCCCTCTCCTAGGGTCTTTCTAAGATAGGTATCCACCTTAGAGAATTCCTTGTCTTTTAACCAAATAAGTATATCAGAGTTGACAACCTTTTCAAATAACTGTTTTCTCAATGGTTGTCTATTTATGCCTTTTAGCATCTTTTCCCTAACCCTCCCCATGATCTCTAAAAAAATGGCATACTCATCCCCAAATGAGTTCTCTAAGTCTAAACGTATCTTTTTGGCCAGCGCAGGGCTCTTTCCAGAGGTGGAAATAGCAATGATTAGGTCACCCCTTACTACCACTGATGGTAGAATAAAACTACACCTTTTGGGTTGGTCAACAATATTACAAAGAATATTTAATTTATGGGCATCTTCACTAACCTTGGCGTTGAGCACCTGATCATTGGTAGCACCAATTACCAAAAACTTACCCTCTAAAAACTCCTTTTTGTACTCACTCCCCAAATATTCTATCTTCCCTTCTTTAATTAATGCCTTTATCCCCTCTGCCAATCTTTTGGCAACTATCTTTACACAGGCCCCACACTCTAAAAGCCTTTTTACCTTCCTAAGGGCAACCCCTCCCCCGCCTATCACCAAGCAACTCTTCCCCCTTAAATCCAGATTTATGGGATAGTATCTCATTCTATGATTTCCTTAATTACATAGATAGATTTCCTTTGCGTCTCATGATAGATCCTTATTGCCAGCTCCCCTAAGAGCCCAAGGCTGATAAACTGAATCCCTATGAAAATCAAAAGTATCCCTAGTAGAAGCAAAGGCCTTTGGGAGAGTTGGATATGATAGAAAAATTTGAGCAAACTTAGGTAACTACAGATGAGAAAACCCACCAAGGATGATAATATACCTGGGATGCCAAAAAAGTGTAAAGGTTTGGTAGAATAGCTTAATAGAAACTTTACAGTAATGAGGTCTAAAATCACCTTTAAGGTCCGAGAAAGACCGTATTTTGTCTGCCCAAATCTGCGAGGATGATGTCTTACTTCAATCTCTGTAATACTTGCCCCACACCATTTGGCCAGGGCAGGGATAAATCTATGCATCTCTCCATAAAGATGGATATTTTTTATTACCCAACTCCTGTATGCCTTCAGGGAGCAACCATAATCATGTAACTTTACACCAGTTATCTTACTTATTAGCCAATTTGCAATCCAGGAAGGCAGTTTTCTCGTCAATAAAGTATCCTTGCGGTGTCTACGCCAACCACTTACCAGGTCATAGCCTTCCTCTATTTTGGCCAAAAAGTGAGGAATATCCCCTGGGTCATTTTGGAGGTCTGCATCCATCCCAACAATAATCTCCCCCTTTGCATATTCAAATCCTGCACTTATGGCGGCCGTCTGGCCAAAGTTTCGTGTAAAACGAATAAGCTTGATATTTTCATCCTTTTCTTTAAGATGCTTTAATACCCTCCAGCTTTGGTCTTTGCTCCCATCATCTATAAAGATAATCTCATAAGACCGATTAATTTCTTGAAGTGTTTTTTTTAATCTTTCATAAAGTGGGTTTAAGGAGGCCTCTTCATTATATACAGGGATTACTACCGAGATGTCCATTTATAGAAAAACTAAGCTACCTTTATCTTTTTGTCAAGCTTGAGGCAGTATTGCTATTCACCCCTCCCTAAGTTAATATTAAGTCATGAAGGCAATTAAATGAGAAAATTAATTAAACAGCAGATTAAGGCCCTCTTGCAAGAGAGAAATTTTGAAAAATTACTTAATTTATGTGAAGAAAACACACATGCATGGAAGGCCTTAAGGTTTTGCCTTTATGAGACAGATGAAGAAATACGCTGGGCAGCAATTGAGGCTACAGCGAAATTGATGCAAAGGTGGTGGCAGAAAGGTAAAAGAGAAAAGGTGCGTGAATATATGAGAAACCTCTTTTGGTCCATGAATGATGAATCTGGTGGCATTGGCTGGAGTGCGCCTCAAAGCGTAGCTGAAATAATCATTCATATTCCACAGTTGTTAAGGCCATATGGTAGTATGATGATTGGCCATGCCCTTGATGAGCCACCTTTAGTTAAAAGTGGTCTGTGGGGGATAGGACGATTAGGTAGGCACTTAACTGACATTATAAAGTATTTCCAGGATAAGCTACTTATCGTCTTCCAGGTCAATGATACTGAAACAATAGGACTAGCGGCTTGGTCTATGGGAGAAGTTGGTTTTACTCCGGCCCTTCCCTTCCTCAAAAAATTGCAGAAACGCAGAGAAAGGGTGCAGATTTATATAGAGGGCCATTTTTATGAGAAGACCTTAGGACAGTGGGCAAAGGAGGCAATTACTAAAATAAAAAACACAGAAATAGGTCTTGACAAGATTTTGCTTTCTGACAACATTTAGTATATAAACCCCTTAGGGGCGATTAGCTCAGGGGATAGAGCGTTGGCCTCCGGAGCCAAAGGTCGAGGGTTCAAATCCCTCATCGCCCTTATCTCCTTTAAAGAGGCCAAAGGTCTCCCTGCCAAATGTGGTTGAATGATCAAAAAGGTAACAAAGGATCGTATTAGGATAATCAACCTTATCATCTTAATTTTCTTGGGGGGTCTAATGGCCTCTAGGGCCAATGCCACAGGTGCATTTACCTATAGATTTCCAACAAAAAAGGGGATAGACCCTGAGGCTATAACCGTAGTAGGTGTAATTAGACACTACACAGTAAAGGAGGATGACACCCTACTAGACATAGCCCGAAGATTTGATTTAGGCTTTTGTGAGATAAATGCCTTGTATCCAAAGATGGACCCCTGGCTTCCACCTGTAGGAAAAGGGTTATTAATCCCTACCTCATGGGTCATACCAAACACAAGGTTCCATGGCATAGTGATAAATATACCTGAAATGAGGCTTTATCTTTATCTAAAACACATAAATATGGTTACCTCATTCCCTATAGGGATAGGAGATTATGGATTTGCCACCCCAGTTGGCATATTTACTGTAACAGGAAAGCGTGCAAACCCAAGCTGGCGGATACCTAAGAGTCTCCAAGAAGAGTATGAGATGAAGATTATGCCACCTGGCCCTGAAAATCCCTTAGGTGCTTATTGCCTTAACCTATCTCCTGGTACATATAGGATCCATGGAACCCATCAGCCATGGGGGATAGGCCGCCTTGTAAGCCATGGATGCATAAGGCTATATCCAGAGGATATTAGTATATTGTACAGATTGGTACCTGTAGGGACCAAGGTAGAGATTATATACGAACCAGTAAAGATAGGTTTTAAGAAGGGAAAGGTATATATAGAGGTTCACTCAGATATATATGGAAAAATACAGGATCTTTTCTTATATGCCAAAGATAAGATAAAACAATTAGACTTATTGGATAAAGTAGATATAAATAAAATAAAATTGGCCGTCAATGCAAAAAACGGGATACCTATAGATATTACTAAATAAATAAAAAAGCTGTCAGAATATTCTAAAGCCTTTATTTATCTACTTTTTTAAACTTTTCTCAAAGATTCTCTCTGCCTTCTTTGCCGCTGCCTCTGCCCTTTTTGCCGCTGCCTCTGCCCTCTCTGCTGCCGCCTCACACCTCATTGCAGCATCCCTTGAGGTCCTCATCGCCTCATCGGCCTTTTCTATGGCAGTATCCGCCTTGGATGCTGCTTCATCAGCCTTTGCCTTTGCCTCTTGTGCAGTCTTTAAGGCAGTGTCTGCTGTTGTCTTTACCTCATTAAGTGCCTTTTGGGAGGCACACCCAGACACTATTACAACAAATAGAAAAATCATACACGCAAATGACCCTATCTTTGCCATCCAGCCCTTACTCATCACACCCTCCTTTTTAAAAAGATTATCTACCAT
>JAGGTC010000170.1 GCA_021163945.1 Deltaproteobacteria bacterium
GCTAAATCCATTTAAAGGCTATGAGGCAGAAGACATCTATGAGATAGTGTGTGAAATGCAAAATAATTGGCAAAAAACGTTTTGCCTTTTTGATTTTATTTACAAAGGGATTTAAGTGCTTCTATTGTTTTTTCTGCCACTATCTTTTCTTTATTAAAATACTTTATTATTCTATTTAGGCATTTTTGCTTTTCTTCTTCACTACCAAGATATTTTGCACAGGCCTCCATCATATTTTTTGCCTTTTCTACATTTGCTCTTACTTCCTCAGGTATTTTTTCACTGTCATGTCTTACGGCCTCCTCCGGACATACATCATGACATTTGCCACATCTTATACATTGCTCCATATCTATTTGGGCGTGTTCTTCTACTAAGGAGATTGCACCTACCGGACATTCTTCAACACATGTCCCACAGCCTGTACAATCTTCTTGTTTTACCCAAGGCATAGGCCTCCTCCTTTTACTGTATCATATACGTTACTTGAGTAGTTTACTTACCACAAGCCTCTAAAAATTTCTACTATATATTTAATCCGAAATAAAATTACAAAGTCATCTATGGTTTATTTTTCAGATATTGACCTTAGGAATTATATGTTAGGTATTTTTGGTAATCTTGTTCGCCCTGATGATTTAGGACTTGCCTTCCAGAATTTGGTATTTCTTATAGGGTGGGTGGAGGGATTTGAACCCTCGACACCTGGGGCCACAGCCCAGTGCTCTGACCGCTGAGCTACACCCACCATCAAAAAATATTTTTATCATGCCTTTTTAAAAAAGGCAATAGTGCGATTGCCTCACTTAAAAATCTATATGAAATTAGTTAAAAAGACAAGGGTAGGCAGTAAGGTGATAAAAAGGTATGATGAGGCAGAGATCACTAAGCTTAAAAATAGACTAATGATGGAGGCAAGTGCAAAACATCTTGGTATAGAATTTAAGTGAGGCAATAAGTATGATATTAGATGCATTTTTTCCAAAAATCCCTTTTCCTGATAAATATACATTGAAAGAATCACTAGGGGGTCCAAGGAATATAAGGCTAGTAATTCAATATAAAGGCACTGCCTATGCAGGTTGGCAGCGTCAAAAAGGTAATATTCAAACAATCCAAGGAGTATTAGAAGGGTGTATATTTAAGATGACAGATGAGAAGGTCACAATAAATGCCTCAGGTAGGACAGACGCAGGGGTGCATGCAACTGCCCAGGTAGTAAATTTTCACACAAATAGTCATTTAGGCCCAGATGTCCTTTTAAGGGCCTTAAATAGCCTTTTGCCAAATGATATTGTAGTTCGCTATGCAGATGAGGTAAGCCTTGACTTTCATTCAAGGTTTAGTGCAAAATCCAAGACATATGCTTATCTTATATTAAATGATAGATTACCCTCACCATTTTTTATTGATTTTAGCTGGCAAATTCACAAAAGGCTGAACCTTGAAAAAATGAGGAAGGCAGCAAATTATCTTTTAGGAATTCACGATTTTTGCTCCTTTATGAATGCAGGCACCCCTGTAAAGAGCACTGTACGCGAGATTTATAGATTGGATATAGAAAATATACCTCCATTTATTGTAATAGAAATAGAGGCAAGTGGTTTCCTCAGACAGATGGCAAGGAATATAGTAGGTCTACTTGTAGAGATAGGGAGGGAAAGGCGCCTTCCAGATGAAGTTCCAGATATCATAGAGGGCAAAGATCGATCTTTGGCGGCCATGACCGCACCAGCCCAGGGGTTATTTCTAAAAGAAGTGAGGTATTAAGGAAATGCATTTAAGACGTATTTTTTATCTCTTTGCCCTTGTTTTGTGTCTATTATTTTGCCTCCCAGCAATGGCCCATTGGTATAAGGTAACCTGGGTAATTGATGGGGATACAATTATACTAGAAGATGGAAGGCATATTAGGTATTTAGGGATAAATGCACCAGAGATCCCTCATGATGACAAACCAGGGGAGCCATTTGGAAGGGAGGCCCTAAAATTCAATATTGACTTAGTGAAAAATAAGTATGTCCGCCTAGAGATGGATAGGGAAAAAACAGATAGATATGGCAGGATTTTGGCCTATGTATTCTTAAAAGACGGAACCTTTGTAAACGCGGCCTTAATTAAAAAAGGGTATGCATATGTCTTATCTATTGGCCCCAATATAAAGTATTGGGACCTCCTCTTAAAATATCAAAGGGAGGCAATGAAAGACAATAAAGGTATCTGGACAGTAATACTAAATGAGACTGCCCCTTACTATATAGGGAATAAAAGGACAAAGGTATTCCATCGCCCTGACTGCCCATTTGGCCTAAGAACTTCTCTATTTAACCGCATCAAGTTTCACTCAAAGTGGGATGCCTTTTATGAAGGCTATCGTCCTTGCAAAAGGTGCCAACCTTAATCTGTCTTCTAAAAATTATCTTAACAATTCTGGTTTTCCAATAATTTCTGCTATTTTATCAAAATCCCTGTCTTTATGAAGAAGAATTAAATCATTCTCTATTGCTATTTGGGCTATCAAGCAGTCAACAGTACTTCTTATAGTTATTCCTGTTTTTCTACACTTTCTATAAATTTCTGCTGCTTTTATGTAAGTTTCCTTTTTAGGAAAAAATATTGGCAATGCCAAAAGAAATTTTTTTATTTCTTTATATTTGAAATCATTTTTGACTCCTTGCAAAATCTCTGTGAGGATTATTCCAGTTATGCAAATATCTTCTTCTTCCTCAATTAACTTCTTTAATATAATTTCCTGCCTCGACTTTGTACCTTTTAAAAAATCTATCCAAACAGAAGTATCAACCAATATCAAAACCTGCTTCTCCTGATTTCGTTAAGATTTCCTTCCCACTCAATTTTTCCTTCAAATTTTAGCAAATTCTTTCTCCTTCTCCTTTCAATCAGTTCCCTTAAAGCAAGATTTACTAACTCTCTTTTTGTTTTAACCCCTGTTAGTCTCATTCCTTCTTCAACAAGCTTATCATCCAAAACAATATTGGTTCTCATAAACACCTCTATACACAAAAATATTGATTTTATGTGTATAGATTAAAAAAATTGTTTGTCAAGATAAAATGGGAAGAGATAAAAAGAAGACTCAAAAATGTGCTCAGAGAATGGGTTAAGTTTTATTGCAAAGACTGTAAATATAAAAGTATCTGCAAGAGGATTGCCCACATGAACAAATATTAATCAATTATAGGAAAAGTAATATAGCAAACAGTTCCTTTGCCTACCTCACTCTCTATTCTTATTGAACCAGCATGCTGTTGTATTATTTTGTGACAGATGGCCAAACCCAGTCCTGTACCCTCCTTTTTAGTAGTGAAAAATGGATAAAAGATCTGCTTAAGGATAGAAGGCTCAATCCCACCTCCTGTATCCTTGATTACAATTTGAACATTTCCAGCCAGAGTAGACGTCCTTAGGCCAAGTTCACCCCCATTGGGCATGGCCTCAATAGAGTTCTTTATGATATTAAAGAAAACCTGTCTTATGCGGTGGGGATCAAGTTTGAGCATGGGCAACTGGTCATCAAATTTTTTTGAGATAATAATACCCTGCCTTTCTATTTCCTCTTTAAACAGGGTCAAGATAGTGTCTAATAGTTCATTTACGTTAACAAACCCCTTTTCTAAGGCCATAGGTCGAACAAAATCACCTACATCTTTTAGGAGTTTCTCTAACCTTCCCACTTCCTCTATGATAATCTTTAACTTTTCTCTCTGCTGCTCATTACTCTCCTGCCAAAGTAATTGACGGGCAAAACCACCTATAATTACAAGGGGGTTTTTTACTTCATGGGTCAAAAAGGCCGCCGCTTCCCCTATAGCCGCCAGTCGCTCTGCCTGGATAACCCTGAATTCATATGCCTTTGCCTCCGTAAGGTCAGTAATAATTGCTGTAAAATAGATGTCGTCCCTCAATCTAAAGGAGGAGATGGCCAATCGTATAGGGAATGCCTCTGCGTGTTTGTCCATGGCCTTAAGTTCTAAGGCCAACTGTAGACCCTCATTTCCTCTTATCCTTTGCAAGGCCTGATAGAATTTTTCCTTTCCTTCAGATAAAAGCAGGGAGACCTCCTTTCCTATAATTTCTCCTATATTATAGCCAAAGGTCCTTTCTAAGGCCTTATTGGCCAAGACTATATTGCCCTTTTTATTTAAAATAAGTATAGTATCAGTGGCAGTTTCAAATATACTCCGGAATTTCTTTTCAGATTCTTCAAGGGCCGTCTCACAGACAGCCAACTCTGTCACGTCTTTGATAATCTCAGCCGTAGCCTCTATAGGCAAACCTTTCAGTGGAATGGCCTTTGTTAGGACATATCTGGTTCTTTTCTCTTTATCAAGGTAAACATGAAGATGACTAGCAGAGCGACCAGTTGCTTGGGCCTCCTTTACTGGGCAAATTGATTGAGTAAAATCACAGCTTTTGCCCATTTTGGGTATGACTTCATAACATTTTTGCCCAATTACCTCATCCCTCTCCATGCCCAATTGCTCAATCAAGAATTTGTTTATCTCTAGGATATTGAGATCCTTGTCTAAGATGAGAATGCCATCCTCAATGGAATTAAAGACAGCCTCCAAAAACCCCTTTCCCTCTATTGATTCCAAAATAGCATTTGATTTTTTCATCCTTAATATGTTCCAATATACATTTAAAAAAGTCAAGTAATGCTAAAATATATTTCTTATCTTCTTTATCTCCTCTTTTCTAAGATATCGATATTCACCTGGCCTTAAATCCCCCAATTGGAGATTCCCTATAGCAATTCTCTTTATTCTTATTACTGGGTGTCCTATAGCTAGGCACATACGTTTGATTTGATGATAGATCCCCTGTTTTATTATCATCTTAAGCCAGGTGTTTCTCTTTAGGATCTTGACAATCTCTACTTCTGCCTTGGCAATGATCCCATCCTCAAGCCTTATTCCAGAAGATAGCCTATAAAATTCCTCTTTTGAAGGGATACCCTTTATCTTTACTAGATATGTCTTAGGTACTTTATATCTAGGATGCATTAAGGCATTTGCCAAATCTCCATCATTTGTCAAAATCAAAAGGCCTTCTGCATCAAAGTCCAAACGCCCTACGGGGAAGACCCTAGTTGGTATATCCTTTAATAGATCAGAGACCTTAGGCCTGCCCTTTGGGTCATAAAGTGTGGTCAAATAATTTCTTGGTTTATAAAGCATAATATAGATAGGGGGGGGAATAGATAGGGGTTTTCCATCTATCTCAATCCTTTGTACATAAGGGTCTGCCTTCTCACCTAACCTATTTACTACTTTACCATCTACCCTAACCCTTCCCTCAAGTATCATCCTTTCTGCCTTTCGTCTTGAGACAATCCCTGCCCGAGAGATAATCTTTTGCAAGCGCTCCTTCATTTAAGTTTTATTTTGATGGATTTTTCAGGTAGTGGCTGGTAGATGAAGATAACGCCTTGACGGACCAAATCTAGTAAAGAAAGAAACTTGGCAACTATCTCCTCTGGTATATTTTCATCAAACAAATCATCAAATAAAGGCTCTTTTTTTTCTTGAAGGAATCCAACAATTTCTTCTCTTCTATCAGGTAAGGATTTTATCTTCCAAGATTTAAACCTCCTTTTCATAATCTCCCTAAATGCATCTAATAATTCAAAGAATGAGGGGAGAAAGAAGTCTTCTATTACATCAGTTGAATCTTGATAGACTCCCCTATTTTCTAACATAGAGGAGATGTCCTTTTTCTTTAAATAATCTAGCAGAATATGGGTAATTTCCTCCCTTGGGTCCATTTCTTCAAAATGGGAGGAGATTGAACATGACCTAATGTGCACCAACTTAGCTGCCATAATGAAAAACTCATTGGAAAAATCCACATTAATAGAATTCATAAATTTTAGGTAGTCTAAATACTCCTCTGCGATTAGGCCAATAGGTATATCACTTATATCTATCTTGTTTTTATGGATTAAATGCAATAGTAGGTCCAAGGAATTCTCAGAAATCCTAAATCTATTCATTTTTTAGGGAAGGCTGCCCTGTAGTCTCTAGCACACTAAACCACAATGGGCTCTGAGGATCTATGTACTTTCTCTTTAAGACGGCTGCCTTTATAGGAATATGCACATAATGACCACGCCAGGCACTTATTAACATATCGGTCTTTCCTGCCATGCCTGCATGGACTGCATTTTGTGCCAAAAATCCACAATAGATATGGTCGCTTGCATTTGCTGGTAGGCTCCTAATGATATAGCTGGGATCTATGTACTTTAGTGTAATAGGGATATGCAAACGAGAAAAATAGTCTTTTATCCTTTCCATCAAAAATTTTCCAATATCTCCAAGGCGTGGATTGCCAGATTCATCCTTGCCCAAATCTTGATCTTTAAAGAACTTTTGCCCAGCCCCTTCTGCTACCACAATTACTGCATGCTTTCTCCTCTCTAAGCGCTCTTTTAAGGCAGCCAGAAATCCCCTCTCTCCCTCTAGATCAAAGTCTACCTCTGGAATCAGTGTGAAATTTACATCCCTTAGTGCCAATGTTGCATAAGCAGCGATAAAGCCAGAAAAACGCCCCATAAACTTTACTAAGCTAATCCCATTGTATGCACAAGTGGCCTCTGTGTGCGCAGCCCTAATGGCCTCTGTAGCCTTTTCCACAGCGGTATCAAATCCAAATGTCTTCTCTACTAAGAATATATCATTGTCAATTGTCTTTGGAATAGCAATCACTGAACACTTCAATGTCCTCCTCTTGATTTCATCACAGATCTTAGATGCCGCACGAAGTGTCCCATCTCCACCTATCATAAACAATATGCCTATATTAAGACGATCTAGTGTATCCACAATCTCACTTATATCCTGAGGCCCCCTGGAGGTGCCTAGGATAGTACCCCCAAGTTCGTGAATACTGGCCACCTTTTCTGGTGTAAGCTCCATAAGCTCATACCCATATTTTGGGATAAAGCCTTGAAGTCCGTATCTAAATCCATATATATGGCGTACCCCATAAACATAATGAAGTTCTAAAACAAGGGCACGAATGACATCGTTTGTCCCTGGACATAATCCACCACAAGTGACAATTCCACACTTCAATTTTGATGGGTCAAAGTATATCTTCCTCCTTGGACCGGCCATCTCAAAGGAAAGTAGGGCCTTATTTTTATGAAACCTCTCATTTACATAGGACTGGGTAATATTTATCAAAACACGCTCATCATCCCTTACAAACACATTTCCACGCTTAGAGAGGATAGGAGAATCTACCTTCATTGGACCCAATGTAGAAATTTTTGTTTCTATCTCCTCTATCATCTCCCTATCTCCTCTATCATCTTTTTAAAATTTGTGGGGATGTCCCTTGGGACCTCTTCCAATCCATCTAAGACCCCAAGCTCCCTTAGGCCCCAATAGATCAAGCTTGGCCTGCTGGCACATATCTCATGCAAGGCCCTAAGCCTTTGACCATATACCAAGAGTGTCTGTGTATCCATATGCTCGGTCTTTTTTAAATTAAGCATATTGGAGACCGCCTTCTGCCACCAGTTTGGTGCAAGATTAGATGTAATTGCTACTACCCCTGCGGTTGTAGGCTGTTTTAAAAAGGTAGCCTCATCCCCTTCATAAAATAAAAATTCCCTCCCATGAAGTGCCCTTTGATAATTAAAAAATCTGTTTAATTTGCCCTGGAATATCATTGCATAAACATATCCCTCTTTACAAATCCTTTTAAAGATAGCTGTACGTATATTCTTGTGTTTAAAGAGCATCTTTTTCCTTGATACCATTTTTGGGTGATTTACTAAGATAATGGGCATTTGCGTTATTTTATAAATCCCTTCTAGGTGCTGGGGCAATCCCCGATTCCCCCTATACAGAAGGGGAAATACCTCCAAAAATGCATACGTTTCTCTAGAAAAGATCTCTGCAACAAATCTTGCCAGCTCAAGGGTTAGATATTCATTTTCACAAGTAATATCCAAAAATATGGGTGTCTTTTTGTCCCAAATGTTTGATACCAATTTAAAGACCTCTTTTTTTTCTTCAAAATTTATTTCCATCTCTAAGATACTACTGCCTATAGAGATGCCAGACACCCAAGGCATTATATAATTCCAAATTGATGTAAATTTTATTCTATCAAGCTTACCGCTCTTCTTGATAGGCAGCAATATGGGGCAGATCAGACCTTTTGGTAAAGGCATTATCCCTCCAAGGATCTATTTAGGATATCATGTAAAAAGATGGCTCCACAAAAATGTCCATTTTCATCTATTACAGCTAGCTCATTCCTATCGGCCTTTTTTAGCATCTTCAATCCGTCTATAATAGACTGTTCTAGGCCAATAGATGGGACCCTATACATAATAACCTCTACCTTTATGTGAGACCATTTATCAAATGGCATCAAAAACAGTGCTCTCTTCTCAATATCTGTGATAACACCCAATAATTTCTTATCTCTATTAAGCACCCAAAGACTCTGGGCCTTACCCAATTTGTCCAAGACCTCCTTGATAGTTTGCCCCTTCCTTATTATCGTCAAATCCTTTGCAGGCACCATCAAGTCCTTTACCTTGGGAGAGAGCCTCTTTCCAAGGCTTCCCCCAGGGTGGTACTTCCTAAATTCTTTAAGGCCAAATTGTCTTTTTTCTAACAAGGCTACTGATAGGGCATCCCCCATAGCCAAGGCAGATGTAGTGCTTGCTGTTGGAACTATCCCTAGGGGACATGCCTCCCTTTTTACCCCTGTATCAATTACTATATCACTGTATTTTGCCAGAGTGGAATCTGGGTTGCCTGTAAAGGCAATAATAGGCACACCCAATCTTTTAAAACTTGGGATTAGGGTAATTACCTCCTCTGTCTCACCACTGTTAGAGATTATAAGTACCACATCCTCCTTTGTTACTATGCCCAAATCCCCGTGTATGGCCTCTGCTGGGTGGAGGAACAGAGCAGGTGTGCCTGTGCTATTGAGGGTAGCTGCGATTTTCCTTCCAATAATCCCTGATTTTCCAATGCCAGTAACAATGACCCTTCCCCTTGTTTTATATATGAGATTTATGGCCTCATGAAAATTTATCCCCACCCTATCTATTAGGGATAAGATGCCCTCTGCCTCAATCTGCAATACCTCCCTTGCCAGTCTTATAGACCTCTTAGAATTCATCTTTCGAGCCATCTCTTTGAAAATGATCTCTCTGGCGTTATTGGATAATCCCCTGTAAAACAGGCTAAACAGAATTTATTGGGGTCAATGCCAATAGAGAGTAGCCCTTCTAGACTTAGATAATGTAGGCTATCTAGCCCCAAAAAATCCCTAATCTCCTCTATGCTCTTAGAGGCAGCAATAAGCTCCCCAGGCGATGGAAAATCTATTCCATAGAAACAAGGAAAGCGGTGTGGTGGACAACTTATCAAAAGATGGATCTCCTTTACCCCAATCTCACGCAAGGCCTTAATGCGGCTGCGTGAGGTAGTCCCCCGAACGATTGAATCTTCTAGGATTATAATACGCTTTCCTTTGAGTAAGGCCTTTACAGGATTTAATTTTATCCTTGCAGAAAGCCCCCTCATACTCGAAGAGGGTTGAATAAATGTCCTCCCTACATAGTGGTTTCTAATCATGCCCATCTCAAATGGCATTTTTGTGGCCTCGGCATAACCCAAGGCAACATAGTTTCCTGAATCAGGGAGGGGCATAACAAAATCACCTTCTATAAAGGCCTCTTTAGCCAGTTGATGTCCTTGTTCCTTCCTAAATAGATATACATTTTTGCCAAATATATAACTATCTGGACGGGAAAAATAGATGAGTTCAAATACACAATAGGCATGCTTGTCTGTAGGCATTTTGATGGATCTCAAACCATTTTTGTCAATAAATAAAATCTCTCCTGGCTCAATATCCCTTATGTATTCAGCCTCTACCAAATCTAGGGCACACGTCTCAGATGCCACAAAGAGAGTGTCTCCTTTCCTGCCCAGGCAGAGGGGACGAAAACCAAATGGGTCACGGGCAGCAATTAATGTATCATCAGTCATAAGGAGTAGAGAATATGCCCCTTTCAGTTGGGAAAGCGCCTTAAGTAAGGCCTCTTCTAATCCTAGGTGGAGATACTTTAACCAGAGGTGCATAATGATTTCACTATCCATCGTGGATTGAAAGATGGCCCCTTCTTCCTCTAATTTTTTACGTAAGGCATAGGCATTTATCAGGTTTCCATTGTGGGCAATGGCAAAGCTTTTACCTAGGTGATGCACAAGAAATGGCTGGACATTTCGTAATATGGAAGGCCCAGTTGTAGAGTAGCGGACATGCCCTATGGCCAGGTATCCCTTGAGCCTATTTAGGCATTCCTCATTAAACACCTCAGAGACTAGGCCCATATTTACATACTCATATGTCTTATCTCCATCATAACTTACGATCCCTGCACTCTCTTGCCCTCTATGCTGTAAGGCATAGAGGCCTAGGTAGGTGAGTTTGGATGCATCTGGGTGTCCATAAAGACCAAAAACACCACAGGACTCTTTAAAATGATTCATAAATTTCTCTTATAATCCACCCTCCATGTAGTGCCATGGGGGGTATCTTCTAGGATTATACCCGACTGAGCCAATCTTTCCCTAATAGAGTCTGCCTTTTTAAAATCCCTTCTTTTACGGGCAATTGCCCTTTCAGCAATCAATTTTTCTATCTCTTCTACTGATATATCTATTCCCTGGGTCAAAAACGCCCTTGGTTCTAGCCTTAAGATGCCCAAGATATTCCCCAATGTCTTTACCTTATTGACCGCCTCAAAGATTAGGCCCTTTTCCTTCTCATCCTTATCCAAATAAAGATTGATCTCCTTTATGGCATCAAATAGGCAGCCAATTGCCTTTGCCGTATTGAAATCATCATCCATGGCTGATTTAAATGACCCCTCAAGCTCAACCAATCTTTTGTAAAGTGGTTTAGACCTTATTGCCTCATCTGTTCTTTCCTGTCTGAATTCACCTAATATCTGCTTTGCCCTATCCAAAGTGATATATAATTTTTCTAATGCCTTTGTTGCCTCTTTTATCTTCTCATCCGAAAAGTCTACAGGGCTCCTGTAATGATGATTTAAAAAAAACAGACGAATGGCCTCTGGGTGGAATTTTGACAAAATCTCTCGGATTGTAAAAAAATTCTTCAAAGACTTTGACATCTTTTCCTGATTTATGGTCAAAAAACCATGGTGGATCCAATAATTGACAAATGGCTTATCTGTAGCTGCCTCTGACTGGGCCTTCTCGTTTTCGTGATGCGGGAATATCAGGTCCTGGCCACCTCCATGGATATCAAATGTCTCTCCCAAATACTTCATACTCATGGCCGAACACTCTATATGCCAACCTGGTCTCCCTTTTCCCCAAGGGCTTTCCCAAAATGGCTCACCTGGCTTGGCCTTCTTCCAAAGGGCAAAGTCCAATGGATGTTCTTTCCTTGGGTCAACCTCAACCCTTGCCCCAGCCATCATCTCTTCTAGGCTCCTTTTAGAGAGGCCTCCATAGCCCTTAAATCTTCTTACAGAAAAATAGACGTTGCCATCAACTACATAGGCATAGCCCTTGTTTATAATCCTCTCAATCAAGGAGACCATCTCTGGTATGTGCTCTGTGGCCCTTGGCTCTATGTCTGCACGTTCTATACCAAGGCTATCCATGTCCTCATAAAAGGCCTTGGTAAAATATTGGGCAATCTCTTTGGGGTCCTTTCCCCTTTCCTTTGCCCTTTTGATAATTTTATCATCTATGTCTGTAAAGTTCCTTACATAGGTTACCTTATAACCTAAATAGCGTAGGTATTTTACTATTACATCAAATACAATCATAGAGCGGGCATGCCCCATGTGACAGTAGTCATAAACGGTTACCCCACAGACATAGATATTTACCCTTCCTGGGACTATAGGAGTAAAATCTTCTTTTTTACCAGTCAGTGTATTGTAAATACGCAGACCCATCTGAAAGACTTTAATAGCTTAACCCACCCCCTTTGTCAACTTTCAAAAATGGGACAACCGAAAGACTTTCTCCATCGGTTATTACCTTAATCATACCATGTGTATTTGTTGAATAGACCTTGTATTTATGTTTGGCCTTTTTTCTGATAGGGCCAGAAAATATAACGTATTTGGGATTTACTGAGTCAATAAACACTATTGCCTTGAGGGCGTCGTAATAAAGAAGGAGACCAAATTTTTTGTATCTAAATTTTAATAACTTGGGAGAGTAGGATTCTATAGCTACACCATTGATCTCTTTATAAAAGGGTAGGTCTTTATTTGACCAAAATACCTTTGGCCTAAAGTGGTTTATTAAAAAAGAAAGGCCATTTGAGCCTTTAGGAGAAATTGATAGAAGGTAGTCTAAAGAAACAATCTTTTGTCTAAGGAGAAATGGTGCAATAATCCTCCTTTCTATGTCAAAATTTGATGAGACTTTACCAAAAATCATCATATTTTTGCCATGGGGAAACTGTATAAATATGGCTTGCCCCCTTCCTACATCCAAAATACTTACCTTAAGCCTTGATGAAAATAAATGATAAATGGGAAAATAAATGACTTCTAAGAACAAGGTGATCAGTGTGGCAAAAAATATGTATTTAAATATATTTGTCTTTATATTTGTAAGACAAAGGATAAGGCTATAGAGGAGTATGACCTCAAGCCAGTTTGGGGAGACTACCCAAAGGCCTGCCTTTGGTAAATTGCTTATAAAGTGGATAAATGTGAGCAGTTTAGAGAGCCCCCATCCCCCAAGATTTATAAGTGCACTAGAAATTGCAGGAAATATAAACAAGGTAAAGATTGATAAGAGCCCTAAGGGCAAGATAAAGAGGGCGATTGCAGGAATGGCAAAGATATTTACTAAAGGGCCAATTGTAGAGATATGACAAAAATAGTGCATTAGAAGGGGTAGTGTACCCAGCCATGCAGCTACTGTAAAATAGGTGCACAGTGTTGACCACTTAAAGGCCCTTTGATACCAATTTTTAGGAGAGAGACAAAGGATGTTTTTTGCCCAAGGAAGCCTTGGGGTAAGATAAATTATTGAGGCCAGTGCCACAAAGGAGAATTGAAAAGATGGACTATATAGTAGGGGAGGGTAGAGGAGTAAGAGCAGCCATGCCGCTGTTACTAAAAGGAGCCATCTATCCCTTCCCCTCCCACTAAATAATATCCACCAAAATAGGATCAACATAATGAATGCCCTGCTAGTAGCAGGGGAAAAGTGGGTTAAGGCAGCATAAAAGAAGGTTGGGATAAGGCTTAAGATTACAATAATTTTCTTTAAATTAAATGCCAATAAAAGATATTCTGAACGAGAGGCCAAAAACCAAATGGCTGTATAAATCAGCATCATTACCATACCAAGGTGCAATCCAGAGATGGCCAAGAGGTGGCTTACGCCACATCTAGAAAAGTCATCCTTTAATTCTTTAGAGAGGCCTCCTCTTTCCCCTAAAAGGAGGGCAGCATAAACTGCCCTTGTTTGAGAGGAGAGGTTCTTGCTTAGAAAGGCCCTTATCCTATCCCTTATACCCTCTAACATTCTTGTCCATATTGATAAGTCCTTATATCCCATAATAAATAGCCTATCTCTACTGGTGCTTATCCTCCCCCACACCCCCTTTGATTGCCAAAAGAGTGAGTAATTGAAACAGCCTGGATTTGAAAACCCCTTTATTTTCTTAAGCTTCCCTATCACCTTTAATACCTGCCCAATAGAATAGGATCCTTTATTCAATGGGGTCCTTTGGTAAATGTCTACTAAAAGCTTACCTCTAATAGGTATATATCTTTGGCCAATTAGGATATTTAATTTCCCTAAAATAAGGCTTATCCTCCTTTGATAATATCTGGGCATTTGTAAAATGGAGCCTGTAATGACAACCTTCCTATCAAAATATTGGGTAATACCGTTTGGCAACCTAAAGTATGATGCCATTAGGGTTGATCCACAAAAGAACAGAAAGCAACCAAAAGAAAATAGGAAAAGTTGGTATCTGTTGTATATCAAGTAGCTAATTACTAAAAATATTGCCGCAACTATCAGAAATAGATAAAATCCCCCATGCCATTTTCCCCCTAAAAGGAGACCAAAAAGAAAGGGAGGAAAAAAGAAAATGAGGGGGGATTTAAGCAGGAACGCGCTCAATCTCTGCACCCAATGCCCTAAGCTTTACCTCAATTTTTTCATATCCCCTATCCAGGTGGTATACCCGATAGACCTCTGTTACACCCCTTGCGGCAAGACCTGCCAATACCAAAGAGGCACTGGCCCTTAGATCCGATGCCATCACAGGGGCACCTTTCAGGCACGATACCCCCCTTACCACTGCGCTACTACCATCAATCTTTATATCCGCCCCCATCCTCTTTAACTCCAAGACATGCATAAACCTGTTCTCAAAGATACGTTCAGTAATTACACTGACCCCATCCCCTAGACACATAAGGGCCATAAATTGGGCCTGCATGTCTGTAGGAAAGCCAGGGTATGGTAAAGTGGTTACATCCGTACTGTGTATGGACGTGGCCTTTACAAATACCTTTCTACCCCTTTCCTCAATGATTAGGCCTGCATCCCTCAACTTATCCACTATGGCCTGCATATGATTTAGACAACAATCCTTTATAATAACCTCTCCCCCGGTGATACCGGCTGCTATCATATAGGTGCCTGCCTCAATGCGGTCAGGGATAATCCTAAATTCTGTTCCAGAGAGCCCATTTTTGCCCTCAATAAAAATGGTATCTGTGCCTGCCCCTTCAATCTTTGCCCCACACCTATTTAACATATTGGCCAAGGCCTCTACCTCTGGCTCACGGGCCGCATTTTTAATGACTGTAATCCCCTTTGCCAAGGTGGCAGCCATCATTAAATTTTCTGTACCAGTAACTGTAGGTATGTCCAAATAGATATCTGCCCCTTTGAGGCAATTTGCCCTTGCCTCAATGTAGCCTTGATCAAGTGAGATCTTTGCCCCCATCTGGGCAAGTCCCTTTAGGTGTAGGTCTATAGGCCTTGCCCCAATAGCACACCCACCAGGTAAAGACACCTTTGCCCTTCCCAACCTGGCTATGAGGGGGCCAAGCACAAGGATAGATGCCCGCATGGTGCGCACCAAATCATATGGGGCCATATAGCCTTTAAGTCTTGATGCATTTACCCTCAGACCATCACCCTCTTCAAATTCAACCCCTAGGTTTTCTAGCAATCTTTTAATAGTAAAGATGTCCCTTAGTTTTGGTACATTATAGTAAGTGTTCCAATCAGATGTTAAAAGACTTGCTACTATTATGGGAAGGGCTGCATTTTTTGCCCCACTTATAGCAATCTCTCCCCTAAGTGGTTTTCCACCCTTTATAACCAGCTTATCCACCTTGCCCTATTTTTAACACATCGATACCATTAAGTGAAGCTCCCTGCCTACAAGGCGGGGCTTCACTTTACTTTGAGGGGCAGAGCCCCTCAAACTCCCCAAAAAGATTTTTATTTCCT
>JAGGTC010000038.1 GCA_021163945.1 Deltaproteobacteria bacterium
TATTTATCCTGTTATCCTAATCCCCTTTATATTTAATAGCCTAGGAAAGATTATTCCCTATATAAACCCCCATTATATAGACCCCATTTTGATCAAAATAGACTATTATCTTTTTGGCACTCACCCTACAATATGGATAGAACGTTTTATCAGGCCTTGGCTTACTGAGATTATGCAATTGGCATACACCTCTTATTATTTTCTTCCTATATTTTTGGTTCTAGGCCTTTACTTAAAAGAGGACAAACGCATCCTTACAGTAGGCTTTTGCCTCTTGTTTGGATTTTATATCTCCTATTTAGGATATTTAATATTTCCTGCTATAGGGCCTCGTTTTACCTTATCGCACCAGAGGCCCCTCTATGAAGGCACTCACCTAGCAAGGCTTATAGCCTCAACCTTAAACACCATAGAGATAAATAAGACCGATGCCTTCCCCAGTGGCCATACCCAGATCAGCTTAATGTGTGTTTACTATGCCTCTTATTTAGGAAAATTTTATGTATTTATTTATGCCCTTATAACTATTCTATTGATTGTCTCTACTATCTATTGTAGATACCACTATATAATTGATGTGATTGTGGGGATCATATTGGCATTTTTGTGTATCTATTTAGGCCCTATTTTAGAGAGGTTTTTGGTATTTAGATAATCCCTAATTTTTTTCCTGCCTTTTCAAAGACCTCTAATGCCCTCTCTAAGTGGCTATCAGTATGAGTAGCCATCACACTTGTGCGAAGCAGGCAACGCCCTGGTGGAACCGCTGGTGGGACAACTGGGCTAACAAACACCCCATTTTCCTCCAAATAACAACATGCCTCAAATGCCTTTTCCTCATCTCCAACGATTACAGGGACTATTGGTGTAGTACTCATACCGGTATCAAAACCCAAAGATTTTAGGCCATTTAACCACTTATAGGCATTCTTCCAAAGCCTCTCCCTCCTCTCTGGCTCTTCTTGTATAATCTTTATAGCCCTACTTGCTGCTGCTACCAATGGAGGGGCCAGACTGGCACTAAATAGCAAGGCACGCCCTACATGCTTTACATAATCAATCACCTCTTTAGAAGAGGCAATAAAACCACCTATAGTGGCCAGTGATTTACTAAATGTACCCATGATAATGTCTACTTTGTCTTCCAGGCCAAAATGTTCTGCTGTCCCACGCCCATTTCCCCCCATTACGCCAATGCCATGGGCATCGTCCACCATTACCCTTGCCCCGTATTTATAGGCAAGACTTACTATCTCTGGCAATTTGGCCAGGTCTCCTTCCATGCTAAAAAGACCGTCCACAATGATTAGCTTCCCCTTCTCTGGCTCACTCTTTAATATCTTTTCTAGGGCAGCCATATTATTGTGGGGATATCTCTTAAATGTGCCAAGGGAGAGACGACAACCATCAACAATACTAGCATGATCAAATTTGTCCAAAATAGCTATGCTATCCGGTGTAACCAGTGCCTGAATACACCCAAGATTTGCCTGCATCCCAGTAGAGAATACTATCGCTGCCTCCTTTTTGAAAAATTGTGCAATTTGTTCTTCCAGTGCCTCATGAATGTCTAAGGTACCATTAAGCAAACGTGAACCCGCACAGCCTACGCCATATTTTTTAACTGCCTCAATAGCTGCCTCCTTCACCCTTGGATCGCTCGTCAGACCCAGATAGTTATTTGAACCAAGCATGATCATTTTTCGCCCATCTACTATTATTTCCGGTCCCTGCGCAGAACGAATTGTACGAAAATAGAAATATTTATGCTGGGCCTTTGCAGCCCTTACCCGATCTTGAAATGCCTGACACTTTGCAAAGATATCCATTTCTTATAACCACCCTTGGGCCTTGTACCAATGTATTGTCTCCTCCATACCAATATTTAAAGAATAATTTGGTCTATAGCCCAAATTTTCTATACTATTTGAAATATCACAAACCCAGGTATGTTGAAGGATTTCTTTTAGCTTATCCCTACTAAACATTATTGGCTGTCTGCTAATATTGGCCATTGCCTCTGCAAAAATGGCCATTATCCATAAAATCCCCTTTGGAAAATAAATATAACATGGATTTTTATCAAGCAAACTTGCAATTATATTTATTACCTCAAACCAACTGTAGGCATTTCCATCTGAGACAAAAAACACACTTCCAGAGGGTACATCGGCCTTAAGCGCCTTTATCAAGGCCTGAACCAGATCTAGGACATAACACAAACTCAACTTTCCATTAGGATTCAAAACAGGCACCCACCCTGTCTTAATAAGGCGATAAAAATCCAAAAGTTCACGGTCACGAGGGCCATAAATAACCGTAGGGCGAAATATTATTACAGGAATTATTTCTTTTACTGAAAGCAATGCCTGTTCTGCAAGCCATTTACTTTTGGCATAGTGACTTAATGGCCTAGGCTGGTCGTCGGATTTGATCATTGAATCAGATGGAGAACCATGAACTGCTAATGTAGAGATAAATATAAATCTCTTTAAGGACCACATTTTAGTTAAACAGATCCTTATTAAATTTACTGTCCCTTGATAATTTACTTCATAAAATGCCCTTTTGCTCCTAGCCTTAACCAATCCTGCAAGGTGGAAGACAAATTCTATATCAGAGGGTAATGATTTTAATGAAGAGATATCCGTACAATCTCCTTGCACTAATTTTACAGA
Organism: Deltaproteobacteria bacterium; assembly: GCA_021163945.1. Taxonomy (GTDB): domain Bacteria; phylum Desulfobacterota; class Desulfofervidia; order Desulfofervidales; family DG-60; genus JAGGTC01. The sequence goes on from JAGGTC010000038.1 coordinate 2,679, forward strand.
TAGCCCTTTCAGCCACCTCAAATTACTAGTTGCCCTGACCAAACAATAAACATCCTCCCCTTTCTTTACCAATGTTTCTGCTAAGTGGCTGCCTACAAAACCTGTGGCCCCCGTAACTAGTATTTTACCCATCAAGACCTACAGACAATTTGGGTCAAAATTTCATTATTTCATCTTCTTTCTTTGAAAGAATCCCCTCTACCTTTTCAATAAATTCATCTGTGATTTTTTGTATCTTTTCTTGGCCTTGGTAGAAATCATCCTCAGAAATCTCTTTGTTTTTCTTCATTTTTTTTAAGATATCATTTGCCTTCCTTCTTAAATTTCGAATGGATACCTTGGCCTCCTCTCCTATTTTTTTTACCAATTTTACCAATTCTTTCCTTCTTTCTTCAGTGAGAGGGGGTATATTTATACAGATCCTCTTCCCATCATTGCTGGGGGTTAGACCTATATTTGATTTAAGTATTGCCTTTTCTATAGCAGATAATGCAGACGGATCCCAGGGCTGAATGGTAATCAACCTACTATCTGGCACAGATATAGAGGCCAATTGATTAAGGGGGGTGGGACTGCCATAGTACTCTACTGTAATTTCCTCTACAAGGGCCACAGATGCCCTACCTGTCCTTATCTTTGATAGATCCCTCTCTAAGGCCTTAATGGCCCTTTGCATATCTCCCTTTGTCTCATCAAATAACCCTTCCATTATGACCCTCCCACCTTTGTCCCTATAGACTCACCATATATTACCCTCTTTAGATTTCCAGGGATGGTTACATTAAATACTATGATAGGCAGTTTGTTGTTCATACACAAAGAGACGGCTGTAGTGTCTATTACCTTGAGTTTCCTCTGTAAAAGCTCTAGATAGGAAAGTGATTTAAATTTATATGCATCCTTATATTGAGTAGGGTCTTTATCATATATGCCATCTACCTTAGTAGCCTTTAGGACAACCTCTGCCTCTATCTCTGCTGCCCTAAGGGCGGCGGCTGTATCTGTACTAAAATATGGGTTGCCTGTGCCAGCAGCAAAGATTACCACACCTCCCCTCTTCAGGTGATTTATTGCCTTGCGCCTGATATAGGGCTCGGCTATTGTCCTTATTTGGACAGCAGACATCAATCTTGCATCTATCCCCTCCTTCTCTAACGACTCTTGCAGGGCAAGGCCATTGATTACTGTGGCCAACATCCCCATATAATCTGCAGTAGCCTGGTTTATCCCTAACGTTTTTGCCTGACGTCCCCTAAATATATTTCCCCCTCCTATAACAATAGCTAGTTGTACATCTTTTACAACATCACCAATTTCCCTACTTATTTCCTTCAAAACTCCTGGACTTATACCAAATGAGGCACCCCCCAATAGGGCCTCTCCACTTATTTTAAGCAGTATTCTTTTGTAAATTGACCTCATGTGAGGTTTTTTCCCCTAATTCAAAACGTACAAAACGGCGAATCACAATATTTTCTCCGGTCTTTGTAATTATTTCATTTAATAGATCCCTTATTTTCAGCTTTGAATCACGGATATAAGGTTGTTCTAACAGGCAGGCCTGTTGATAAAATTTTTTTAAACGTCCCTCAACGATGTTACTTATTACCTTCTCAGGTTTACCTGACCTTAATGCCTGTTGATGGTAGATCTCTCTTTCTTTTTCAATTATATCTTTTGGTAAATCCTCTTTATCAATACAAATTGGGTTTGTAGCTGCAATTTGCATAGAGATCTCCCTTACAAATTTTTTAAATTCCTCTGTCTTTGCCACAAAGTCTGTTTCACAATTTACCTCCACCAAAACACCCAATTTCCCCCCTCCATGGATGTATGCATTGATCAGACCCTCTGAGGCAATACGACCCGCCCTCTTTTGGGCCTTGGCTATCCCCATCTTTCTCAAATATTCAATGGCCTTATCCACATCTCCATTGCTCTCCTCTAAGGCCTTTTTACAGTCCATCATCCCAACCCCAGTCCGTTCTCTTAATTCCTTAATCTTATCTAACATCCCCATTTCTCTCTCCTATTTTGTAGAAATTTACTCAATTACTGCCTCTGCTTCTGTAGATGGATGTGAGGATTCCTCTATCTTTTCTACCTCTTCTGATACCTCCGCCTTCCCCATCTCTTCCTCATAGCGTTGCCTTCCCTCTAGACAGGCATCGGCTATTCTGGATGTAATTAAACGTATAGCCCTAATGGCATCATCATTTCCTGGGATTACATAATCTATCTCATCTGGGTCACAATTAGAATCCACAATGGCTACTATGGGAATTCCCAACTTCCTAGCCTCATAAACAGCAATCTTTTCCTTTTTTGGATCCACAACGTAGAGTATTCCAGGAAGCTCTTCCATGTCCTTTATACCAGCCAAATTTCTATTTAATTTGGCAATCTTCCTTTTAATCTGGAGTATATCCTTTTTAGACAACTTTTGTGTATCATCCTCAATCATAGCCTCTAATGACTTTAGTTTCTCAATGCTTTTTCTTATAGTTTGAAAATTTGTCAATGTACCTCCAAGCCAGCGGTTATTTACATAAAACATACCACAACGCTTGGCCTCTTCTTCTATTGATTCCTTTGCTTGATTTTTTGTACCAACAAACAACACCTTTTCGCCCTGAGCTACCCTTTCCTGTATAAAATCATAGGCAATTTTAAACATTTGGACAGTTTTTTGCAAATCTATAATATAAATACCATTCCTAACACCAAATATATAGGGTTTCATCTTAGGATTCCAACGCCTTGTCTGATGTCCAAAGTGAACGCCTGCTTCAAGCAACTCCTTCATAGTTAGATACGCCATAAACCCTCCTTAGTTGGCCCTTCTCTCCGATTCATTTATTTTATCTGACGTCTTTATGGTTAAAAAACGGATGATACGATCATCTATTTTTATATTATGCTCTATTTTTTCTACTATATCTGGATTGCCACAATATTCAAAGATTACATAGTACCCGCTTCTTTTGTGATTGACCTCAAATGCCATATTCTTTAGGCCCCAGTTTTCAATTTTAATTAAATTTCCATGAAAGCGGGTAATAAGATTCTTAAATTTTTCAAATAAATCTTTAAGCTGTGCCTCTGAAAGCTCAGGGTCTGCTATAATCACTGTCTCATACTTTCTCACTTTAATCTCCTCGTCTCTTTACTAAAATCAGGCTTTGTTCATATATTATAGGTCTTGCCATTTGTCAAGGACTCCTTTCATTTTTCCTCTTTCTCCCGTCTTGCCTGTTCAATAATCTTTTCTGCCAATTGTGGTGGTACCTCTTCATAATGTGAAAATTCCATATTAAATGAGCCATTTCCACCCGTAATAGAAATTAGGTCAGAGGCATAGGTAAGTACCTCTGCCATAGGCACTAGTGCCTTTATTATCTGGTATTTTGATCTGGCATCTACACCAAGGACCTTCCCACGCCTGCCATTCAAATCGCCTATTACATTCCCTAACCACTCATCAGGAACAGTGATATTAAGTTTCATAATAGGCTCTAAAAGGACTGGTTTTGCATTCATAAATGCCTTTTTAAAGGCCATAGAACCAGCAATTTTAAAGGCTATATCAGAAGAGTCTACGGGGTGATAGCTCCCATCCACTAGATATACCCTCACATCTACCACGGGAAATCCCGCTAGTACGCCGGTTTGCATTGCCTCTACAATACCCTTTTCTACTGCTGGGATATAATTTTTGGGGATTACCCCCCCTACTATTCTATCTACAAACTCAAACCCACCACCCCGAGGAAGGGGCTCAATCTCTATCCAGGCATCACCATATTGACCACGACCGCCTGTTTGTTTCTTATATTTTCCTTGGGCCTTGGCCTTTGCCTTTATTGTCTCTTTGTAAGGAATCTTTGGTTTTTTAATATTTACTTCTACTCCATACTTACGCTTTAATTTCTCAATGGTATTTTCTAAGTGCAACCTACCAGTCCCAGAGGCAATAAGTTCCTTGGTCTGGGGATCACGCTCTAGCTTTAGTGATGGATCTTCCTCTGATAGCCTCACTAATGAGGCATATATCTTTTCTTCATCTCCCTTAGACAGGGGTTCAATAGCAAAGGAGATAACGGGTGGCAGTGGAGAAATAGAAGAAAATACAACAGGATTCTTCTCATCACAGAGGGTATCACCTGTTAAAGTGGCCTTCAATTTAGCAACTGCAGCAATATCACCTGCACTCACTTCCTCTAACACCCTTTGGCTCTTTCCTGCAAGGGAAAAAAGTTGCCCTATTTTCTCTTTGTATCCCTTTGTTGCATTCAGTATGGTTGTATTAGATGCCAAACGGCCCGAGAATACCCTAAAGACGTTGATACGGCCAGCAAATGGATCAGAGATAGTCTTTATGACCAATGCAGAAAATGGCTCATCTATACTGGGTCTGCATTTGATAGATTGATCTGTGTGCGGACGATGGCCTATTACCTCACCCCTCTCCAAAGGCGATGGAAGACAGTGATTAATCATGTCTAACAACAGATTTACCCCTATATTCTCCTTACCAGACCCACACAATACAGGCATGATGGCACGGTTAATACTGGCCTTACGCAAGGTCATCAACCATTGATCCCCTTTAATCTCCTCTCCCTCCAAATATTTTTCTAATAGGGCATCATCTGTCTCTGCTAGGTTCTCCATCAATTTTTCACTATACTCCTTTGTCATTTCCTTAAGTTCATCTGGTATTTTCCCCTTAGAAAACCTCCCAGAGCCATCTTTTTTATAGACCAAGGCCTCAAGTGTCAAAAGGTTTATAATGCCAGAGAAGCTATCTCCTGCCCCTATGGGTAAACAGATTGGCATCATTTTTTTACTCAATGTCTCGCTTATCTCCCTTAATGCGTTAAAAAAATTTGCCTCTTCTTTGTCCATTTTTGAGATAAAGACAATAAGTGGAAGCTTAAACTTATCTATATAAGAAAAAATTTCCTCTGTTTGAAATCTTATACCCTCTGTAGCATCGATAACCATAATGGCACCATCTGCCCCTTGAATGGCAATGATAGTATCTGAAAGGAAGTTTTCATTACCTGGGGTATCTATGATGTTTATTTTACAGTCTGCCCACACATAGTGATGAAATGCACTACTAATAGTCATATGCCTCTTAATCTCCTCTGGCTCATAATCCAACACACTTGTACCTTGGTCCACACTGCCTAGACGTTCTGTTGCCTTGGCAGTAAAGAGCATGGCCTCTGCGAGTGTTGTTTTACCTGTATCTTCGTGTGCAATGAGGGCTACATTCCTAATAGAATCACCTTTGTTGTTCATACCTTTCCTCCTTACACTCTTCCTCTTTAATTACACTTCTCTTTATTAATTCTATTAGTCTCTCTAAAACCAAAAGTGTATGTTGTCTATTGTCTCCGGCTATCAACACAGCCATAATCCAATCCCCTATCTGCCTCCTCCCCTCTGCTACCTCCACCAAAATATCTTTGATGCCAGGATACCTTTTAAAATCATTCAATAAATCATTCAGTGCCTCCCTGTTATATCTAACATTCATATATTTTATAGGCTCTCCAGAACTTGTATAACCACGCACTATGCCCAAGTGACAGGCAATCATCCCTACCTCTGGGCCCTTTCCTATCTTTTCAATTAACTTATCTAGACTCAATGCTATCATCCTAAAACTACCCTTAAAAGCTCCTTTTTGGGATCGACTTCTTGTATCTTGACCATGACCCTATCACCTTGTCTAAAATGCAATCTCTTATCAATCAACTCTGTTTCTAAAAGATATTCTGGTAAAAGGATTTGATATCCTCTAGGTATCTCTTCCAGAATATAGGCCTCTATTTTGTCTTTAACCCTTTGTTTTAAATAGGTAAGCAACCAATATTTAAGCCGCTGATTATAGACAGTCAGATTACGCCTTGAGCGCTCTTCAAGATGGGGGATCAAAATAGAGAGTTCCCTCTCCTCATACAAAGGCCTCTTTTCCATTAGATAATAGACCAATTGACGCTGGATAATCAGGTCTAAATAACGGCGCAAAGGTGAGGTAATGGCAGTATATTTTTCAAGACCCAAGATATGATGAAAAATGGGCTTTGTATCCAGCCTTGAGCGATTGAGGAGCTTACGTTGGAGATAGACAGTAAGCAAATCCTGGCATGTCCCATTCATAATCTTTTTTCTAGGTGGTAATTGTCCCCGATAAAGGGCGGATATACCCTTTTCATGCAGGAAACAGGCAGTTATATAATTTGTCATAATCATAAACTCAGCTACCAATATGCGAGAGGGCTGCTCTGGATTGCGTTGTTTTATCTCCAATGTATCTTGGGACAAGAACAAAATTACCAACTCTGGTAGGGTAATAACCATCCCGCCTTGTGCTAGACGCCTCTTCCTAAATTTTAAGGCAAGGTCATAGAGCCTATTAAAAGATGCATCTTCCTTAATAAGGTCATCGGCATCATCGTAGGTAAGGCGGTCATCTACCCTGATTAGACTAGGTATAATCTCATAGTTTAAAATTTCTGAATTATTATCCAAATCAATTAGAAAACTTACAGCTGGTTTGATTTCCCCCTTTTTTAGGCTACCCAACTCATCAGGGATCTCTTCTGGAAATAAGGGAATACGACCATCGGGCATATATAATGCGGCCCCCCTCTCCCTGGCCTCCTCATCTAGTTTACTATCTGGCAAAATGAAGGGTGTAAGGTCTGTAATATGTATCCCTACTGTATAATGATCGCCTTTTTCCTCAATGCTTAAGGCATCATCAAAGTCCTTTGTTTCAGGTCCATCTATGGTAAAGGTATATAGTCCTGTTAAATCCTTTCTATTATCTAAATTAGGTTTGCTCTTTACCAAAAAAGAGGCCTCTAATTTTACTTCATTAGAAAATGAAACCCTTATCCCATATCTAGGCAAAAGGGTATTTTCATGCTTGGAAAAGACCCCCAATTTTACCAAAATTGTAAAGACATCATCCGTATTTAAATTAGCCTTAGATAGTATATCCTTTATCAATTTTACATGTGGAGACTCTTCTTTAAAAATATACCAGTCCTTTAAGAGATTTATGTATTCATCCGCCTCTTTTGGTGGTTCAACCTCCTCTCCAAGGTAGATGGCCTTTAACCAATTTGATGCCTCCTCTATCTTTCTTATCCTCTCATTTTCCTTTTCTCTTTGTAATATAAGGCGTTTTATATATTCTTCAGGTAAGACCTCAAATTTTTTGCCCTTTAATTTAAAGTGGACCCTCTCTTCAAAAAGTGCACGGAAAATGGCGCTCTCCTGGTCAGAGGTAATCTTGCCTGGGAAATAAAATTCAGCAAGTTCACCAATTGTATAAGAACCCCCATCCTCTGATAGCAACTTCCACAGTTCTAAAATATCTATTTGCCTTTTTAATGATTCTCTCTTTTCAACTGCCTCATTTAGCCTTTTTATTATTTGCTCTCTATTTTCAGTAGTATATGCCTCTTTAGATACCAAAATAATACGTGCCTTTCCTAGTTTGACCTCTTTGTTTAAAAATGTAAGTAGGTGTAAATTATCCCTCTTCTCCTCAAGGCAAATAGCGGTAACTATCCTTTGCCTCTCTATATATTCAACAATTTTTCCTCTCATCTTGCCTTTTTTTTTATTTCTGTTATGATGCCATATCTACAGGATGTGTCAAGGTAAGGAGATAATCGCAGAGAGGATTAAGGCTATACCCCCTTCCCCTACCCTAACTATTACGGCAAAGGCAAAGGCATTGAGGGCAGCGGGTGAGGATGTAATCTCATTGGCAGCGGGTGAACCAGATTTTGATACCCCAGACCATATAAAAAAGGCGGCTATTGATGCAATTCATTCAGGTTTTACTAAATATACAGAGGTTGGTGGCATCCCAGAACTAAAAGAGGCAGTAGCTCAATATATAAAGATGGAATATGGGCTTTCTTACACCCTTGATGAGATAATGATTAGCTGTGGGGGGAAACAGGCCCTCTATAACCTATTTCAGGTTATTCTGGAACCAGGTGATGAGGTAATCATCCCTGCACCTTATTGGGTATCATATCCCCCCATAGTAATCTTGTCCGGTGGAAGGCCCATAATTGTTAAGACAAGGGAAGAAGATGGTTTCAGATTAAGGGCCGAGGATATAAAACCCTATATTGGCCCTAAGACAAAGGCAATTATCATTAATAGTCCCTCTAACCCCACAGGGAGTATTTATGCAAAGGAAGACCTATTAAAGATTGCTGAACTTATAATAGGGTATAATATCCATATAATCTCAGATGATGTCTACCACAAGATCATCCTAGATGATATAGAATGGTGCTGTATTGCCAGTCTAGGTAAAGAGGTAAAGAAAAGGACATTCATTATCAATTCTGCCTCTAAGACCTATGCCATGACTGGCTGGAGGATTGGGTATTTGATAGGCAACAAAAATGTAATTAAGGCAGCTACCAGGGTTCAAAGCCAGAGCACATCAAATCCAAATTCCATTGCACAAAAGGCCGCCCTTGCCGCATTGACAGGGCCTCAAGACTTTGTTAGGGGCTTTGTTGAAGTATTTAAAAAGAGACGTGACCTCCTTATGGAGAATCTGGCCAAGATTCCCGGAGTAAGTTGTTTTAGACCCCAGGGGACATTTTATGCCTTTCCTCGTTTTTCTTCATATTTTAATAAAAAAATCAAAGATTCTCTAAAATTTACAGAATATTTGTTGGAGGAGGCAAAGGTAGCTGTGGTCCCAGGGATAGCATTTGGTAGCGATGGATTTGTCCGCCTCTCCTTTGCCACTTCCTTAGATACTATTGAGGAGGGTCTCTTTAGGATAAAAAAGGCACTGGATAAGCTATGATTTTTTCTCTAACAATTCAAGCCCTACTTCTATTAACCTCTTGAGTCGTTCATTCTGCATTAAACATAAGATCTCATTTAGCATCTCCAATGCATCCCCTGTCTTTTGCACAAAGATTAAGTCTATTTTTTCATTAGTAAATTTTTTAAAACCTATAGCAAATACCTGCTCAGCACCAAGTTGACTCAATTTTTGTAAAATATTTGTACCTATCTTTTTGCACAACAGACAGGGGTCTATACCTGTGGGTGAAAGTAGGTGATAGATAGCAAAAAAATCATAGATATCTTCTAGCAAAATGGCTATCTTATAGTCCTGTATATCATAATATGCCTGCTTTATCCCAAAGGTAGCCAATGTATCTTTTTGATATAATAATTCCCATCGCCCTTCTGGGTAGAGGACGGCCATATTAAAGAGATTGCCCCCCTCATCATAATAGGGAAAGGTAAAACCCCCTGCTAATCCATCCTTATAGCCCTCTCTTGTAACCTCAAGTAGTCCCATGCTAACGCAGACCCTTGCCAGTTGGGGATATTTAAGCCACATCTGCTCATAATATTCAGCAAATGCCTTGCCAGAATAGCGTTTATCATCTTTGTCTGGACAGAAACCAAGAGAGAATTTCTTTATTTCAGGGCGATTAATATGAAATGTTGCAAGTTGTTTATATTGATGGGGAAAGAGGGATTCATTTTTATAAAATAAATCGTGGTAAAAATTTGCTACCATCTTTAAAATTTTAATTTCTGTTCCCTCCCTCATATTAGAAATATTGACATTTTCTATTTTATATTTCAAGCCAAACTATATTGTTCCTTGACTAAGAGAGTAGAAGGGATATAATTTATTTGTGGGTTTAAAGAGGGTTTTATTTTGTACTATTTTTTTTTATTTATTTGTTTTATGTGTGAGTATAGGAAAAGAGAGGCCAAAAAGGATAGCTATAGTCCCATTTGCCATTTATGGCCCCAAAAATGTTCATTATTTAAGAGAGGGTATCTGCGCAATGCTTGCCCCCCGCCTTAGATGGGAGGACAAAATAGAGGTGATTGAAAAAGACATTGTAGAAAAGGCTATTACTCAACAAAAAATCAAGGCCGTCCTAACAGAAGATCAAGCAAAGAAATTGTGTAAAAAATTAAATGCAGACTACATACTTTATGGAAGGATTGAGATCTCTAATGAAAAGGCAACTATAGAGGCAAGGTTATTGAATATAAAGGATGACTCAGTAAAAACCTTTCTTAAACAATCCAAAAAACCAGATGGCCTAATATCTAAGGTCCATGAATTGACAGAAGAGATCAACAAAAAGGTATTTGGGCGCCATATAATAAATGTAAAATCTCCTGATCCAAACAATTGGCCTAAAGAGATATCAAGGCCAGATATTACTATAAATCCCCCTAAAGGAAAAAAGGCCTATAAGGTCAAATCCCTTCAGTGTTGGCATAGTTATCCACTTCCCTTAGAGACAAGGGGGATAGATATTGGGGATATAGATGGAGATGGCAAAATGGAATTGACAATAATAGATGAGCATAACTTGTGGGTCTATCGATTCATAGATAATCGATTAGTAATGATAAAAAAGAGGGAGGTGCCTGAATACCTCCTTGTTGCTGTGGACCTATATGATTTGAATGGAGATAGAAGTGATGAAATAATCCTCTCCTGCCTTAAAGGGGATAAAGTGGCCTCTATGGTTCTATCATGGAAAGATGAAAAGTTATTAAGCATAGCAAAAGATATACCATGGTATATAAGGGTAATGCGTCTAACAAATGGGAAAAGACTGATTTTTGGGCAAAGAGGGGAGAAAAAAGGTCTTTTTAGGCCAGGGATCTTTATCCTTCATTGGAAGGGAGATGGGTTTGAATCCAGAGAGGAGATTTGCTCATTAAGTAATGCCAAGATATATAATTGTCTATTTTTAGAAAAGAGGCAGTTGTTTATGTTAGACAATGAAAATTATTTGGTACTTTCTAGCAAGGACGGAGAAAGAGAGTGGAAGAGCAAAAGGCACTATCTTAAAGGTGAAACTATGGGTAGGATGCCTTTGATTGATTGGGACGGGGGGGTAGTTGTTTACCAAAACTATAGCAAAAATTTTACTAGTGAGGTAAATATCTTAAATCTTACAGAAATGGACATAAAATGGCGATCTCCAAGGCTTGCTGGTATTATTACAGATTGTCAAATAGGTGATATTGATAACGATGGAAGGGCTGAATTGGTATTTTCCCTCCTAAGGAGGAATATGAACATACTTTCTAATAAAGGGAATACTATTATTGTGGCCTATGAATATTAGAGAAAACGTTAAGAAACTCCTTAATGAGATACCAAAGGGTATAGAATTGGTAGCTGCTGCGAAGACCAGGACGCCAGAAGAGGTACTTGAGGCAATAGAGGCAGGGATAAGAATCGTAGGTGAAAACTATGTTCAAGAGGCAATCAGGGCAAGGGATGTGGTAGGGAATAGGGCAAGGTGGCATTTCATCGGTCACTTGCAGAAGAATAAGGTAAAAAAGGCGGTTTCCATATTTGATATGATAGAAACAGTAGATTCTTTTGAATTGGCAGAAGAGATAGATAAATATTGCAAAAGGGTAGGAAAGGTAATGCCTGTATTGATAGAGGTCAACAGTGGAAGGGAACCACAAAAGTTTGGAGTAATGCCAGAGGAGACAGAAGGATTGATAAGGGCTATCTCTAGATTTGATAACATAAAGGTAATGGGCCTAATGACCATGGGGCCCCGTTTTGGTGATCCAGAGGAATCAAGGCCTTACTTTAGGGAGACAAAGAGGATATTTGATAATTTAAAGAAGGCCCATATACCCAATGTGGAGATGAGATACCTATCAATGGGTATGTCAAATTCATACCACATCGCCATTGAAGAGGGCGCAAACATTGTAAGGATTGGCACAAAGATCTTTGGGGAGAGAAGATAGGCCTTTATAAGATGCCTGATAAGGAATTGCCAAAAGTTAGCATTGTCATCCCTGCTTATAATGAGGCTAAAGCTATAGGTATAGTGCTTGATGAGGTTAAAAAGGCAATGGAGGGGCTTAAAACCTCCTATGAAATAATAGTAGTAGATGATTGCTCCCAGGATGGAACAGGGGATATAGCCAAAGGCAAAGGGGCCAAAGTAGTTAGACACCATAGAAATCAAGGCTCTGGTGCATCAAGAAGAAGTGGTATCTTAGCTGCTAAAGGTGATATTGTTGTTATGTTGGATGCCGATGGCAGTTATAATGCAAGTGATATCCCTGCTATACTTAGACCATTTCCAGAGGCCGACCAAGTAATTGGGGCAAGAAAGAAAGAAGCAGGAAGTTATCCTTTACTTAGAAAACCTGCAAAGTGGCTTATTTGTAAGCTTGCATGTCTTCTTACAAGACAAGAGATCCCTGATTTAAATTCTGGCCTTAGGGCCGTAAAGAGAGAAATAATGCTTAAATTCTTACATCTTCTTCCAGATGGATTTTCCTGTGTAAGTACTATGACATTGGCCTTTCTTATGAATGGATTTAATGTATTATTTATACCATGTGAATATAGACCTAGAATAGGAAATTCAAAGTTTCATCCAATAAAGG
>JAGGTC010000109.1 GCA_021163945.1 Deltaproteobacteria bacterium
ACCTTGATTTTTGCAGATAATTCTTCATCTATAAATTTTATAGGCATATCCATCTTATTACCTCCTATATTTCAATCTGGTTTTGTATTGGCTAAAAGGCCTTTTTAAACCAGTTCCCAATACCTGTCACAAAACGAGACAGCAACCCCCCTTTCTGCCTAAAAAGGGGCCTTTGACTCTTAAGGCCATATTTCACCAAGCCAACACCTGTTGCATATATAGGATTTCTGATGATATCCAAACCCCCAACCCCCTGGGGATAACCAATACGACTGGGTAGGTCAAAGACCTGTTCGGCCTCCTCTACAAGCCCTGGGAGTAGAGAAGAACCCCCTGTAATCACTACCCCCCCAGCCAAAACATCCTTTACTAGCTCTGCCTTTATCCACTCCTGCTCTAATAGGCTAAATATCTCTCTTACCCGTGCCTGAATAATCTTTACTAATAAAGACTTGGGCACCCATCGCACCTTGTGGTCACCTACGGCAGGGACTTCAATCTCTTCATCCTTCTCTAACAAGGCAATACTAGCTAGACCATGTTTAAGCTTTATCTCCTCTGCCTCTGAGATAGATGTCCTTAAACCAAAGGCAATATCATTGGTAATATTGTTTCCCCCTAGACCCAAGAGGGTAATATATCTTATGCTATCGTTGACAAATATTATTAAATCAGTAGTCCCCCCTCCAAAGTCTATTAAACCCACACCCAATTCTTTTTCCTCTTTTGTCAAAACAGCCTCACTGGCTGCCAAGGGTTGTAAGATTATATCGATTACATCTAGGCCTGCCCTTTGGATGCACTTCATTAGTGTCTGAATACAACTAACAGAGGCAGTAATAACATGTACCCTTACCTCTAACCTTACCCCTGCCACGCCTATGGGGTCCTTAATCCCAGCATGGTCATCCACAATAAATTCTTGGGGCAGAACATCTATAATCTCTGTCTCTGGGGGAAGGGAGATCGTCTTTGCCATCTCCATTACTTTTTTGATGTCACCCTTTGTCACCTCCCTGTGTTTTAGGGCAATTACACCTTGGCTATTGATACTTTGGATGTGTGTTCCAGAGATACTTGCATAGACACTCCTGATCTCACACCCTGCCATTTCCTCTGCCTCTTCAACTGCCCTTTTTATGGTATTAACTGTGTCTTCAACATTGATCACAACCCCCTTTCTAATCCCATAGGCAGGATGACAACCTACCCCTATAATATCTATATTTCCCTCCTCCTTTATCTCCCCCACTATTGCACATATCTTTGTTGTACCAATGTCTAAGCCTACAATAAGCTGATTCTTATGCCTCATCCCTCAAACCTCACACAGACCTTCTTTACTCTATTTAGGTCAATCCTCTTTATCTTCTCCAAACCGATTTGATCTAGATATGCCAATACCTTATGGAGTGAAAAAAGCTTTCTTTCATAATCCCCTCTACCTAAATAAACCTCAATTCCATTGGTATAGAAGGTAATGCCTAGATCTTGATCTAGGTATAATTCTGAGATCTTGAGAGGTGAATCTTTAAGGTCTATCAGCAAATTGATCGCCTCCCCTAAGAGGGACCTATCCTTATAGGCCCCTTTGATAATAGGTAAATTTGGATAATCTTTCATATGGAACAAAAAACCTTCTTTATCTGTAGCCAATACCCTAGCATCATCATAAATCAGGGCCACAGGCTCCCTCTCCTTTAAAGAAATAATCAGTTTATCAGGCCATTTACGATAGATGTTTACCTCTTCTATTGCTGGATGAGAAATCAAACGCCTCTTAAGTAGACTTAAACGTAAACTTAATAAACTTTGATGAGGACTTAAATTAATCCAAGTCAATAACTCATTTTTAGAAAGCCTTTTATTTCCTGTAATCTTTATCTCCTTTATTTGAAAATAGGGCTGGTTAATAAGGAGAAAATACCCCTTAAAGAAGGCAATGCCAAAGATAAAAGGGGTAGCAAATAACAGTAAACCTTTTAAAATCAATCTTTTCTTATTTATAGATGAGCGATACCGATTTTTTCTCATTGTAAAATCTTGATCTCTGGCTCTAAAAAAATACCTATCTCTTTTAAGACCCTATCTTGTGCCAAGCCCATTAAGGTCAACACATCAGATGCCCTTGCCCCTCCAAGATTGACGATAAAATTGGCATGTTTTTCAGATATTTTGGCATTTCCTATTTGATAACCCTTAAGGCCTACTTCCTCAATCAATCTACCTGCAAATGCCCCCTTTGGATTCTTAAACACACAGCCTGCTGAAGGCATATTCAGGGGCTGGCTCAATTTCTTTTTTTGAAAATAAAGATACATCTTTGCCATGATCTCCCTCTTATTAGAGGGCACTAACCCTAAGTGTGCTTCTAATATCAATGCCCCAGGGGGTAGATTGGCTGTGCGATAATCAAAGCGAAGCATATCCTTATGATACCATTTTATCTCCCCCTCCTTTGTCATTACCTTGATCTCTATTATATTTTCTTCGATGCTATGGCCGAAGGCCCCAGCATTTCCTGCTATAGCCCCACCTAATGTACCAGGGATACCTACTAGATACTCAAGCCCTCCCCACCCATACCTCAAACTTGTCTTTAATAATCTTGATAATTTTATACCTGCACCTACCTTAAAATAGACTTTATCCCTCCCTTTAAACAAAACCCCAAATCTTGAAAATCCTGGCCCAAGTTTGATGATTATGCCTGGATAACCATGATCTCCTACAAGGACATTTGTCCCCTGACCTAGAAAGTAATAGGGATAATTTCTCTCTCTTAGGTAAGATAGTAATTTTCTTAAACATACCTCCTCATTTACCCAAACCACTGCCTTTGCCTGCCCACCGATCCCAAAGGAGGTAAGCCTACTCAAAGGATAATTCCACTTTGCTTGACCAAAGGCTACTAGGTGCTTCATAATTCAGCCAACAACATCTCTCCCAGTTTCCAGATATCTCCAGCCCCTAGGGTCAAAACAATATCATAGGGCCTGAGTTCTGGTAATAAGTATTCAAAGGCATCATCCAAATCCCTGCAAAATCTCTTCTTTTTTGGCATCTTTATGCCACGGGCCAACCACTCACCACTTACACCAGGAATAGGTGATTCGCTAGCGGCATAGACCTCTGTGATAATGAGGAGATCCGTTTTCAAAAATGCCGTCAAAAATTCTTTATACAACATCTTTGTACGTGTATAGCGATGTGGTTGAAAAACTGTTATAAGGCGTCGTTTGGGCCAATTTTTCTTAATGGCTGAGAGTACTGCCCTTATTTCAGTAGGATGATGCCCATAATCATCTATTATTAAGATTTTTCTTTTCTCTCCTTTAATTTCTAACCGTCTAGCCACACCATTAAATTGTCCCAGGCCCTTTATGGTAATTTCAGGAGGTATACCAAGCCTTTGGGCAACAGCAAAGGCAGCCAGTGCATTATAGACATTGTGTATACCTAAGAGCCTTAAGGACACATTTCCTATCTTTTTTCCATATCCATAAACATCAAATTGTGTTATTTGATTATTCAAAAGGAGGCCTTTTGCTTGATAATGGCAATCTTCTGAAAGACCATAACTAATATATGGCCTCTTTGCCTTAGATACTATTCCTTTTAAATGGGGATCATCTCCACAGATTACAGCCACACCAGAGGGTAAAATGTTATTGATAAATCTACTAAATGCAGCCTTAATAGATAAAAATGTCTTATAATAATCTAGGTGATCTGCATCAATGTTTGTGATTACGGCTATCTCTGGGGAAAGGAGCAGAAAACTCCCATCACTTTCATCTGCCTCTGCTACTAGATAATCCCCTCTACCAAACCAGGCATTTGACCCGTTTACCATCCCACCTATAATCGCCATCGGGTCTAGACCAGAGGATCTTAATATAGTAGAGATCAATGCAGAGGTAGTGGTCTTTCCATGGGTGCCGGCCACAGCAATACCCCTTTTTTGATCCATCAGATATGAAAGCAACATTCCCCTTGAAATTACAGGTATATTATTCTCTCTGGCACTTTTCCACTCTGGATTATCCCTTGAAATAGCAGAAGAGACCACTACTGCCTCTGCCAATTTAACCTGCTCAGGCCTGTGGCCTAAAAATACCTTGACTCCCCTCTTTTTTAGCAGTTGTGTTAGGGCATTCTCACTTATATCAGAGCCAGTTACCTTAAAACCCAAATCGGTCAATACCTGTGCCAAACCACTCATTCCAATCCCACCAATGCCAACAAAATGAAAATATCTCCAAGGAAGCCTCATATCAAAACCTGTTGCTGTTGATTATTGATTCACATAATGTAGCAATCTTCTCCCCTGCCAATGGACTTGCCAAACTCAAGGCCTTTTTTGACATGGATTCAAGCAGATGTCCATTTTCTAAAAAATTAGTAATATTCTCTGCCAAAACCCCCCCATTTAGCCTATTTTGCTCAATCAAAATGGCTGCACCTGCTGAGGCCAGCCTTTTGGCATTATAAAACTGGTGCTGGTGTATAGCCCATGGAAAGGGGATCAATATAGAAGGAATGCCCAAGGCAGTTATCTCTGCTAGGCTTGTAGCACCAGCACGGCCTATAATCAGGTCTGTCTTTGCATATGCTTTGGCTATATCATAGATGAATGAAACTACATGGACATTGATCCCCATCCTTTCATAGCTATTTTTTACCCAGATATAATCCCTCTCACCTGTTTGGTGGGTAATGGAGATCCTGTCTTGAAGGCCCCTCAATCTCTTGGCTGTATCTAAAAAGGCCTTGTTGATAGGGTGGGCACCTTGGCTCCCCCCCAATACCAAGACCCTGAGTCTTTTACCCCTTCTTTCCCTATGTACACTGATGATCTCTTCCCTCACAGGGTTGCCTGTTATTACACATTTTTCCCTTGGGAAATAAAGGGTGGTCTCCTTAAAGGACAGACAAACCCTCTTTGCCCAATTTCCCAAGATTCTATTTGCAATTCCAGGAATTAAATTTTGTTCATGGACTACTGTAGGAATACCTAAGCACTTGGCCGCCAAAAGGGCAGGCACTGATGTATAACCCCCCAGTCCAAGGGCCAGACTTGGACGATAATACTTTAAAAAATTGAGGCACTGACCTATCCCAAGGCCTACCTGAACTGTGCCCTTAATTTTGTGCCTCCATCTTTTCCCCATTATGCCTGAAGAACTTATACCTTTAAAGGAATAACCATATCTTTTCACAACCCTCTCCTCAAGGCTATTTTCCCTCCCCAAAAATAAGACCTCCTCTATGCCCTTCTTGAGCAGGGCCTGGGCTATGGCAATGCCTGGAAAAATGTGCCCTCCTGTGCCACCTGTGGCAATAATTACCTTAGCGTTTCCCCTGTGCATAGATGTTGTGTAAGATCCCTATGGCAATTAAATTTGCTATCAATGAACTGCCACCATAGCTCACAAAGGGAAGGGTAATACCCTTTGGCGGTATTAATCCCAAACAGCCCCCTATATGGATAACCGCCTGGAGTACAATCAAAAAGACAATGCCCAATGTCAAATAAAACCCAAATACATCCCTTGCACCCCTAGCAATCTCTATACCTCGAAAGACAAATAGGACAAAAAGCCCGACAATTAAGGCTACTCCCAAAAATCCTAGCTCCTCACCCAAGATTGAAAATACATAGTCACTATAAGGCTCTGGCAGGTAAAAAAGCTTTTCTTTACTAGCACCCAATCCCTTTCCAAATATCCCCCCTGTTATAAAGGCAATCTTAGAGTGTAAGATGGGATAACCAATACCAAGTGGGTATTGTTCAGGCCGCCAAAAGGCCAAAAAGCGTTTAAATCTATAAGGTGTCTTTATAATTAGATATACAAAGCCTACCATTGCTAAACCCATGACTGTAAGGAGGTGTTTAATCCTTGCCCCGCCTATAAAGAGCATAATAAACATAACCCCTGCTAGTAAGACGGCAGTCCCCATATCTGGCTCTTTTAATAAGGGGATGGCTACAAGGGTATAAATGATAAAGGGTGGGAGTATCCCATAAGAGAATGATTTTATCAGTTTATCATCTCTGGTGAGCGCCCTTGCAAGGTACATTATCATTGTCAATTTTAAAAACTCTGATGGTTGGATGGTAAAATGGCCTATCTTTATCCAGCGTGAGGCATAATTTAATTTACAGCCTAGACCAGGGACAAAGACCAAGAGGAGTGCTGTTAAACCTAAGAAGAGAAGTGGGTAGGTAAAATTATAATAAAATTGATATGGAATACTGCTTGCTATAACCATCATAGCTATACCCAACATGGCATAGATAAGTTGGCGTTTAAAGAGAAAGTAGGGGTCATGGTATTTTTTTTGAGAAATGGCAAAGCTACTGCTTAAGACCATAATCAGCCCCAGGCCTATTAAGATCAGGACCAAAATAAAGAGCCAAGGGTCTAAATTAAATCTTCTCATTTTGCGTTTTAATTTCTTTTACAATCCTTTTAAAGGCCAGCCCCCTCTCTCTATAGTCTTTAAACATATCAAAACTGGCACAGGCAGGTGAGAAAAGGATATTCCCTTTATTTTTTGCCAAATCTATTGCCGCTACTGTGGCCTCTTTTAGATTAGAGACCTCTAGTGTTGGAACTGCCCCATCCAATGCCCTTTTAATCTCCCCCTTTGCCTCCCCAAATAGGACAGCGGCCCTTACCCCTTTTTTGACAGCCTCACGCAGTGGTAAAAATCCCTGACCCTTAGAAACACCCCCAGCAATCAAAACGATAGGTGGGTCTAAACTATCTAAGGCAGAAATTGTTGCACCTACATTTGTGCCCTTAGAATCATTATAAAAGTTTATATTACCTATAGACCCAATCCACTCTAAGCGATGAGGTAGGCCCTTAAATTCATAAATCACCTTTTTTGTGGCATTAAATTGACAGCCTACAATTTGGGCAACCAAAAGGGTAGCCATAATATTCTTGTAATTGTGTTTTCCTAACAAATGTAATGGTTGGGTATCCAGTCCCCAATTAAGTCCATTAAGACAAGAATAGATATATCCATCCTTTAAATAGGCACCAGGTATTATCTCCTCTCTATCACTAAAGAATACCCTTGTTGCTTGGGTGGAAACGCTAGCTATCTGAGGATTATCATTATCCAATATGGCCCAGTCATCTTTTGTCTGAGCACTGAATATCCTTGTCTTACAGGAAAGGTATTGATTTATGTCCCTGTGACGATCGAGGTGGTCTTCTGAGATATTTAAAAGTATAGCAATATATGGGTGAAACTTTTCTGTGACTTCTAGTTGGAAACTGCTTACCTCAGCAACTATATAATCAAGGTTATCCAATCTGGCAGCACTTATTAAAGGCCTGCCGATATTCCCACCTACCCATACACAGAGGCCATTTTCCCTAAGCACCTTTCCTATAAGGGCTATAGTAGTAGTTTTACCATTGGTGCCTGTTACAGCAATGATAGGTACCTTAATAAAGTGTGAGGCAAGTTCCAATTCACTTAAGATAGGGATGCCACTTTTTCTGGCTTCCCTTAGCTCTGCTAGGTGAGGAGAGACCCCAGGGCTTAATACAATCAAATCATTTTCCAAAAATGTCTTAAGGCAGTGTCCACACTCTAGCCTAAATTCTATATCCTTGAGCATTCTAAGCTGTCCCTTTAGGGAAGAAGGTGGTTTTATATCTGAGACAGTCACCACTGCCCCCTCTCTTGCCAGAAACCTCACCAAGGCCACACCAGTTCTACCTAGTCCTACTACCAATACCCTTTTTTTCTGTAAATTCATCTTAATTTCAAGGTACTTAAGGCCGCCAGTGTCAGGATAATGCCAATAATCCAAAAACGAACAATAATTTTTGGCTCTGACCATCCCATCAGCTCAAAGTGGTGGTGCAAAGGGGCCATTTTTAAGATGCGCTTTCCACCTGTAAACCTAAAATAGGCTATTTGTGCCAATACAGAACAGGCCTCTATAACAAATAGACCCCCTATAATTACCAAAAGGCACTCTTGTTTGATCATTACGGCTACAATTCCTAGGGCAGCGCCTAGGGAAAGAGAGCCTACATCCCCCATAAATACCTCGGCGGGATAGGCATTGTACCAGAGAAAACCAAGGCTTGCCCCGACCACTGCCCCGCAGACAACCGTAATCTCTCCAACACCAGGGATGTATGCGACCTGGAGGTATTTTGCCATTTTGATATTTCCTGCAATATACGAAAGAACAAGATAGGCACTAAAAGAGATGGCCAAGGGGCCAATAGCTAGTCCATCCAGGCCATCTGTTAGATTTACTGCATTTGATGCCCCTACAATGACCAATATGATAAATATATAATATAACTTCCCCAAATCTGGTGTAAATTCTTTAAAGAATGGGACATATAACTCGGTAGACAGGCCCATTATCCTAAGCAAAATGACGCTTAAAAATAAGGCAGCCAAACTTTGATAGAGAAGTTTTACCTTTATACTCAATCCCTTACCACTTCCTTGAACTATTTTTTTATAATCATCTATAAAGCCAATAAACCCAAACAAAATACAACAGATTACAAACACCCAAACAAACCCATTTTTTAGGTCTGCCCAAAGGAATACACTTATAAATATAGAGATGAGGATAGGGATACCCCCCATAGTAGGGGTACCCCTTTTTTTTTGGTGGGTCTCTGGTTCATATCCCTTTATTGATTGTCCAATCCCAGACCTTTTAAAATATCTAATAAAATATGGAAATAGGATAAGTGAGCACAAAAGCCCTGTCAGGGCAGCATAAGTGGTCCTAAAGGTAATGTAGCGAAAGACATTAAAACCAATCCAATATGAACTTAGAGGATAAAGTAGATGGTAAAGCATTACCTCCCCTCAGTTAATGCATCAACTAGCCCTTCAAATCCCAAGGCATGTGAGGCCTTTATTAACAATATATCATTTTTCTCAGCAATTTCATTTAAAAGTGAAAGGATGTGTCCATGGCTACAGGCCTTAAGGATCTCCTTTGATGAAAGTCCCCCTTCCAAGGCACCTTTTATTAAACTTTCCTTATATTGGCCAAATACCACAAAATACTTGGGCAATATACTGGCAACGGCCCTTCCTACCTCCTCATGCCACCTCTTTGACGTATCTCCTAACTCCAACATATCCCCTAAGACAACAATTTTTTTTCCAGGTAGACCCCTTAATACCTCCAATGCCGAGAGTACAGACTTTGGGTTGGCATTATAACTATCATCCAAGATCCAAATACCATTTTTCCCTTTAAAGACACTCAATCTTCCCTTAAGGGGGGTAAATGTCTCTAACCCCTTTTTAATCAAGGAAGAGGGGGTACCAAGTACCCAAGCCACTGTTGCCGCGGCCAGTGCATTGTATACTTGATGCCCTCCCAAAATGTGGCATTTAACAGTGAATTTTTCTCCTGGTAGACAGATTTTAAATGTAATTCCAGAGAGTCCATTTTTATCTATAGCGGTAGCCCTTACATCACCATTTTTTATGCCAAAACCTATCTTTTCACCCAAAAACCCCCTGCTTAAACTAACTACCCTATCATCATCCGCATTAAAGACAAATTTACTTACATATTTTAATAAACTTCCCTTTTCTCTTTTTACCCCCTCTATATCCCTCAACCCCATCAGGTGAACTGGGTGGATAGCAGTAATTACACCAATCTCTGGCACTACTATATTGGCCAAAAAATCTATCTCTCCTGGTCTATTTGTAGCTATTTCTACAATGCCTATTTCATGTTGGGCATCCATAGAAAATATTGTAAAGGGGATCCCTATATAGTTATTATAATTTCCTTTATTTTTTAAGACCTTCTTAGAAAGACCCAAAATATGAGCAGTCATCTCCTTTGTAGTAGTCTTTCCATTGCTACCTGTAATGGCTATAAAAGGGATCTTATATTTCATACGGTAATGTTTGGCCAGTTTGCCTAGTGCCCCTATTGTGCTTTTTACCTTAATTACAGCACCATCAAAATTGGGTATCTCTATATGCCTTTCTATTATTATTCCAAATGCCCCCTTTTCTATGACCAAGGGGACAAATTCATGACCATCATACCTAGTGCCCTTTAAGGCAATAAAGAGGTCTCCTTTTTCTAATACCCTTGAGTCTGTGCTAATCCCTGAAAAATAGGGAAATTTCCCCTTTTTAAGCAAAATACCACCTGTTGCCTTGAGGACATCCTCTAACCTCCATCTACAAGACCTACGCATTTAATGCCCTCTTCACCTCCTCTATATCACTAAATGGATAGACCTTTTCACCAAAGACCTGGCAGGTTTCATGTCCTTTCCCTGCAACAATTATTATATCACCCCTCTTTGCCTTATTTATTGCAAAGTTAATGGCCCTCCTGCGATCATGGATAATAAGGTAATGGGCTTTGCAGTGTGTCAACCCTATTTCTATCTCCTTGACAATCTGTTCTGGCGGTTCATTCCTAGGATTATCGTCTGTAACAACAACTAAATCACTCAATCTACCAGCAATCTCTCCCATGAGTCTTCGTTTTCCCCTATCACGATCCCCACCACACCCAAATACGGTAATCAATCGACCTGAACAAAACCCCTTTAGGGTAGAAAGTAAATACCTTAAGGCATCTGGGGTATGTGCATAGTCTACAATCACCTCAATCCCGTTTTTGGATATCCTTTGAAAACGTCCAGGGACATAAGAAATCCCCTCAATGCCGGCCTTTATATCTACAATGTCTATTCCCAGACCCAAGGCCGCACCCGTAGCTGCCATAATATTAAACACATTGGGAAGTCCCAAAAGTTGTGTATTTATATTAAATTTCCCCCTAGGGGTATCTATCTCGGCCTTGGTCCCATCTAGACCCATTTTTATTACCTCTGCTGTAATACTGGCAGAGTTTAATCCATAGGTGTAATAATCAATATCCAAATCTAATAAGCTCTTTCCATAGTCATCATCTTTGTTTATTACCCCAAGCCCATCTAGGTAATGGGTAAATAGCATCTTCTTACAAAGGAAATAGGCCTCCATATCTTTATGAAAGTCAAGATGATCCCGGGAGAGGTTTGTAAATACAGATATTTTAAAACTACAACCCAATACCCTCTTATAGGCCAGGGCATGGGATGAGACCTCCATCACTACATGGGTTACACCGCAGTTGAGCATATCCCTCAGCAACCTTTGCAACTCAACACTCTCTGGGGTGGTCATCTTAGCAGGTACATTACTGCCACAATAGCTATAGCCGATTGTACCAATGATCCCGACCTTAAAGCCTACTTTATTTAATATGGAGGCTATCAGATGACTTGTAGTAGTTTTACCGTTTGTCCCAGTAATTCCTATAAGTGTCATTTGTTTTACAGGCTGACCATAAAACTTGGCAGCTATCTCCCCCATTGCCTCCCGAACACTTGGCACTTGGATAAGTGTAATTCCCTCAGGGTAGCTGCAGAGTGGCTCATCAAATAGGATGACCCTGGCCCCATTACTTATGGCCTCTTCTACATAATATCGCCCATGTGTCCTCTCTCCCCTCAGCACAAAAAACATCCCCCCAGGGGTTACATCATTGCTGTGATATGAAAGCCCACAGACCTCTGTCTCTAGATCTCCCTTTATACCCAAAATCTCTATATTTTTTATTAAATCCTTAAGTTTCACTCCTTTTTCGCAACTTGCTTTGATTGTAAGATGCGTGTCATCTCTATAGGAGATATACATGGGGATAGGTGCCACTTCCAGATAATGTCCAAGGCAACCTCCCTGAACGCCGGGGCAGCCACAATGCCTCCATACCTAATAGGACATGGCTCATCAATAATGATAGCAATTACTACCTTTGGATTATTGGCCGGGAAAAACCCTACAAATGATGCAATTGCCTTATTTCTCTGATAATAACCATTTTTTGGCTTTTGGGCTGTACCGGTCTTACCTGCTATTTCATAACCATCAATCTCAGCCATTTTCCCTGTACCCTCTAACACTACCTCCCTTAGTATCTCCCTTAGTCTCTTTGCCGTCCTCTCACTGATTACCCTATTCCTTATCTTTGGTTTAAAGACCTTTACTATCTTTCCTTTATTGTCCACTATCCTTTTTACAACAAATGGCCTTATTAATTTACCACCATTGGCAATGGCTGCATAGGCCGTGGCCAATTGTAAGGCAGTTACTGATATACCCTGCCCAAAGCAGATAGTAGCTGCATCCACCCTCTTCCATGTCCTTACAGGCCGCAATAGACCCTTGCTCTCCCCCCCTAAATCTATACCTGTCTTTTGGCCAAAGCCAAACCTTTTGATATATTCATAGAATGCCTTTTTACCAAGAATTTCTCCAATCTTTACTGCACCAATGTTGCTGGAATGGACAATTACCTGCTGCGCTGAAAGCCACTTAAATGGCTTTACATCATGAATTATGGCATCATCTATCCTATAACGTCCATTTTCAGCATAGATTATATCATATGGTTTTAGGACCCCTCTATCTAAGGCTGCAGCTGCCAAGATGGGCTTAAATGTTGAACCTGGCTCAAATGTATCAGTAATTACATGATTTCTGTAATCCTTTGCCCTTGCCCTTCTAAAATTGTTGGGATTAAAGCGGGGATAATTGGCAAGGGCCAACACCTCCCCTGTGTGAGGCTCAATGATCACGGCATAGCCAGCCTTGGCATGCCATTTCTTTATTACCCTTGCCAGGGCCTCCTCTACCGCATATTGAATCCTGTGGTCTAGGGTCAGAAAGAGATTGTAACCATCCTCAGCAGGCCTAAATGGGAATTTTGGTGAGATTATAATTTTACCCCGGGCATCTTTTATACCATAATAGTATCCACTCCTGCCCCTTAAATAATTATCAAACTGCCTCTCTACACCCTCTAGACCATAACCATCAAACCCTACAAACCCCAAAACCTGCCCTGCCAAGGGTCCATTTGGGTAATAACGTCTATTTTCTCTCTGAATGCCAATCCCTTTTAATTCCCTCCCTCTTATCCTCTTTAACTCCCTATCAGATACCCAGCGTTTAATCCACACAAAATTTTTACCACTTTTTAGCCTTTTTAAAAGTATCTTACTTTTTAGATGAAGGGCCTTGCTCAAAAAAATTGCCGTTTTATAAGGGTCTTCTATTTGGCATGGACAGGCATAGACAGAAGGTGCACTAAGTGTTATGGCCAATACCTCTCCATTTCTATCATAGATGATGCCCCTTTTTGGGGGAAGGGAAAATTTTAAAACCTCACCCTTTTTGGTCTGATTAAGGACTTGGAGCCTGAAGGCCTGCCACAATATTGTACTTCCTATTGCGGCAAGGAGGCCTAATATGAGAATAATTCTTGTTTTTATCTCCATTGTCTTGCTTTGCCCTTAATTTTAGGAAAATCTTTTTCTACTTTATCTTTATGATCTCTTGTGGAGGAACAAGCCCAAATACCCTTGCCTTCCTACTTAAAACCCTTGGCGAAGTGAGCTGAGACCACTCTAATTTTAGGGCATGATTGGTCTCTATAAGCTCTTTTTGCAGTTCTAATGCCTCTGAAATTTGATAACCTATTTGGATATTCTTTACACTCAAGGTAAGATAGATAAAACTTATTAAGATAATAGATAATACCAAAACAAATATCCAGTTTATCCTATGCCTTTTTATAGTCTTTACATAACGATTATGCCTTACCCAAATGGCAGTTTTCATTTTGCCTCCTTTTTTCTACAGCCCTTAGTTTTGCACTCCTTGCATGTGGATTTTTTCTGACCTCCTCTAAAGAGGGTACTACAGGTCTTTTTGTTAAGAGTTTGACAAGACCTTCCCTTGACCAGTTGCGAAAATATGTCTTTACCAAACGATCTTCCAAGGAGTGGAAAGAGATTATGACTAACCTTCCCCTATATTTTAGCAAATAGATAGCCTCCTTTAAAAAATTCTCTAGATTTTCTATCTCTCTATTGACCACAATGCGTATGGCCTGAAATGTCCTAGTTGCTGGGTGGATCTTGCGAGGCCAATATCTCCTTGGTATGGCCTCCTGCACAATCTTTGAAAGCTGAAGTGTAGTCTTTATAGATGTCTTTTTTCTTGTCTCTACAATGTTTTTGGCAATCCTTTTTGCCCATTTTTCCTCCCCGTATTTATAGATAATTTCGCTTAGCTCCTTTTGTGAAAGACCATTTACAATCTCAGCTGCAGTAGGGCCAGTTCTCCTATCCATCCTCATATCTAACGGGCCGTCTTTTAAAAAACTAAAACCCCGCTCAGGGTCATTTAGATGGTGGAATGAAACGCCCAAGTCCAATAGAATCCCGTCTACCTCCTTCCAGGGAGATGCCTTAAGTATCTGCATCATATTGGCAAAATTATCACATATGAGCTGATATCTCCCTTTATATGGGCTTAATCTGCCATCAGATTCTGCAATTGCCTCTTTATCCCAGTCTATACCCAACAAAAATCCATCTGGGGACGTTTTCTCCAAAATAGCACAGGCATGACCCCCTCCCCCAACAGTCCCATCTACATATATCTTGCCTGATTCACAATTAAGATAAAAAACTACCTCATCCACAAGTACTGGTTGATGAAAAATCCCCAATCTACAAACCTAAATCACCTAATGCATTGCTGATTTTTTCAAAGTTCTCTGTGAATCTTTTAATTTGTTCTTCAAGCCTCTGCTTATTCCAAATCTGAAACCTTGTTAACATACCAACAATTATTACCTCCCTTTTTAGATCTGCTTGTCTGCGTAAAGTAGGTGGAATAAGGATCCTACCCTGCTGATCAAACTCACACTCTACTGCCCTGGAGATAAAGGCAAGTTGAAAGGCCATAACCTCTGGTTTCATTTGAGGCAGATTGTTTACCCTCTCCTCAATCTTTAGCCACTCTGAAAATGGATAGGCTACAAGGCAGTTCCCCCAGGCAGTAAGCATTAGCCTTTCTTCTTTGTATACATTTGCCAATACCTCACGAAATTGTG
Organism: Deltaproteobacteria bacterium; assembly: GCA_021163945.1. GTDB lineage: Bacteria > Desulfobacterota > Desulfofervidia > Desulfofervidales > DG-60 > JAGGTC01. The sequence goes on from JAGGTC010000109.1 coordinate 15,002, forward strand.
CAGGAATGCTCAGTCTTCCCTTCTTGTCTATCAAATGAGAGTGATGACCCCTAAATTTGTTTGGGAATTTTTGGGACATATTTACACTTTATTCCACAATTAGGGATTTGTCAAGCAAGAAAAATGCCAAGAATTAGATTAAAAACGCAAAAA
>JAGGTC010000086.1 GCA_021163945.1 Deltaproteobacteria bacterium
TGGGGTTATCAGGGGCAGGAGGGGCAATGTAAAGGGAGATGGTAGAGATATCCCTGTGATTATTAGTGGGGCACCCCTTAAGGACTCTACAGGCAGGATATGGGGTGGTTTCCATTTCTTAAGGGATATCAGTATGGAAGTGGAGGCAGAAAGGGCTATAAAGGAGGCCGCTGCCAAAGAAGAGGCACAAAGAATCTACTTAGAAAGAAGGGTAAAAAAGCTGGCTGACCTCTTTGCCAAGATAGCACAAGGGGACCTAACAGGGCGTGCAGAGATGGAGGGCAAAGGGGATATGATGGATAAGTTGACCCACCATATTAACGAGATGTTAGATAATATATCCAAGATAATTGAGCAGGCAAAAGAAGAGGCCTTGTTAGTAGCTGAAAGGGCATCAGAGATCTCTGCCAATAATCAAGACCTCTCTAAACGCACACAAAAACAGGCAGTCTCTGTTGAGGAGGTAAGTGCAGCTATACAAGAAATGACGGCTATTATAAATCAGAATGCAAAAAATACGGCCGAGGTCAATGAATTGGCAAGGTTGGCCGTAAACGCAGCCAAAGAAGGTGGCAAAATAGCCATGGATGCCATATCCTCTATGGAGCGTATTGAAAAGATGAGCAACAGGATTGCTGAGATCGTCAATCTTGTCAATGAGATTACATTCCAGACCAAGCTCCTTTCTTTGAATGCCTCTGTTGAGGCGGCCAGGGCAGGTGAACAAGGTAAGGGTTTTGCTGTTATCGCCTCAGAGATAAAGGATCTGGCTATTAGGAGTACAGAATCTGCCCAGGACATCCAGTCCCTCCTCCAAGAGAGCACAGCTAAGGTTAGTGAGGGGATAAATTTTGTTAATGCTACATCTGAAAATCTGCAAAAAATTATTAATCATATCACCAAGGTATCAGAGCTTATCGCAGAAATTGCCATGGCAAGTAAGCAACAGACCAAAGAGATTGAACATATAAATGAGACTGTGACAGAGATAAACAAGGTGATACAGCAAAATGCAGCCTTTGTTGAGGAGCTTACATCGGCCAGTGAAAGGTTGTCAAATGAAGCAGATGTCCTATTAGAATTGACTCGAGGATTTGTTACATCTGAGACATCAAGCACTGAGTTAAAAGAAAGGGAATTTTTGGCAGAGCATTTGATAAAAAAGGCTGGGCTTAAAGAGGTAGCCGATAGCCCCCGTGACCTAGACTCAGGAGAAAAGTTTGAGGAGTTCTAAAAATGGAAGAGGAAAAAGGCCAAAATCAGCTAGAGGGCTACTACCTTACCTTTCGTTTGGCGGATGAGGTATATGCAATAAATGCAATCAAAGTAAGGGAGATAACCAGATATCAGAAGGTTACCCGTGTACCCAGGCTTTCCCCTGTAATAAAGGGTATAATTAACCTCCGTGGGACAATACTTCCCATCTTTGATTTAAGGGTTAAATTTGATTTAAAGACCAAGGTAGAAGACACTAAGGCCATGGTTATCATAGTAGAGATACTTGGGAGGCTTATGGGGGTATTAGTAGATGATGTTATTGATGTGATTTATCTAGATGATTCAAGTCTCCAGGCCACTCCCTCATTAAGTCCCAAGATTAAGGCAGATTTTATAAAGGCCTTTGGTAAAAAGAATGATGATTTAATCATTTTATTAGATATGGATAAAATCTTGAGCTTAGAGGAATTAGAAGAAATAGATGCTGTAAATGAAGCATAGTTTTGATATCACAGATAATGAGTTTGAACTACTAAAGGGCCTTATTTACAATCAAACAGGTATTTGTCTTGATGATTGTAAAAAGGCCTTTTTGGCCTCCCGCCTAAAAAAGAGGCTGGCCTCCCTCCATCTCAATTCCTTTAAGGAATACTACAACTACTTAATTGGGCATCCAAGGGGTCAAAAAGAGATGATGCAGATGATAAGTTTGATCACCACAGGAAAAACAGAATTTTTTAGAGAGGAGGAACACTTTAAATTCCTGACTACAAATGTATTTCCTTATTTCCTCAAAAGGACAATAGCCAATCAAAGGAGGCCTGAGCTCTATATATGGAGTGCTGGCTGTTCTACTGGTGAGGAGGCATATTCCTTGGCTATGGTGACAAATGATTTCTTTAATGTTTATCCTTATTGGCAAATTGAGATACTTGCTACTGATATTGATATAGAGGCCTTAAATAAGGCAAAGGCAGGTATTTATACAGAAAAGGAGATATCATCCTTACCCCTTACCTATCGTAAGAGATATTTTCACAGAATTGAGCCCCAAAAATTTAAGGCTAATGATACCCTAAGAAGATTAATTACATTTAAATACCTCAATTTATCTACAGCCCCATTTTATTTTGGGAGGAGGTTTGATGTGATTTTTTGCCGGAATGTCATTATTTATCTCCATCCAGAGATAAAGAAAAAGATAATCCAAGGTTTTTACACTACACTGGCTGATGATGGTTTTCTCTTTTTAGGTCACTCTGAATCCTTACTAAGCTTAGATAGGGGCCTTTTTTCATTAGTTACTCCTAGTATTTACCAAAAGGCTTCCTTAGGTATAAGTTCAAATGCAAGACTATAGATGTATAAATTATTTAGTTCAAGGTACAAAAGGCAGGTAATTGTTATAGGGGCTGGAGAATACTATACCTCCAATAGGGGGGATATTATCTCAACAGTAGTGGGTTCTTGCATCTGTACATGCCTTTATGACCCTGTTCATTTAATAGGGGGGGTTAATCACTTTATGCTGCCAGCCGCTATTAAGCCTAGTGAGATCTTGACTACAGAACCTGGTCGTTATGGTATATATGCTATGGAGCTCCTTATAGGTGAGATCATAAAATTGGGGGGTGAGAGGCAATACCTCAAGGCAAAGGTCTTTGGGGGAGGGGAGCTTTTACATTATCGATTCTCACACAACAACAATATACCCAAATTTAATATTGAATTTATAAATAATTTCCTTAAAATGGAACAGATCCCCATTGTCAATCAAGATGTGGGAGGAAATTTTGGTCGTAAATTGTATTTCTTTAGTGATACAGGAAAGGTCTATGTGAAAAAGCTAGTTCCTGAACAATTTAAAGAACTTAAGGATATAGAGGAGAGATATACAGCAAGGCTATTTAGGTTAAGGAGAAATGCAAAGGCCTGTTATCCTAATCATTGATGACAGTAAGTTAATAGCTGAGTTTTGCCGTCAAATCCTCAACCCAAGGGGATTTCATGTAATTTGGTCCCCAGATGGACTAAAGGGACTGGAGGAGGCAAAGAGGACAAATCCAGATTTAATCCTCTTAGATGTTATTATGCCCAACTTTGATGGTTATAAGACACTTCAAAAATTAAAACAGACAGAGACTACATCGGATATCCCAGTTATTATGCTTAGCTCTATGGCAGAGGCAGTAGATAAGATTAAGGGATTGGAGTTAGGGGCCGTGGATTACATTACAAAACCATTTGATGCAGGGGAGCTGATTGCCAGGGTCAATACGCAACTGCGGTTAAAAAGGCTTCACGATGAGCTGATGGAGAAGACAAGAAAATTGAGCAAAATGGCTGATAGGAATGGGCTGACAGGTCTATACAACCATAGGTTTTTTCAAGAAAAATTGAGTGAAGAATTTGCTAGGGCAAAAAGATATGGTCTTCCTTTATCCAACATCTTAATGGATATAGACCACTTCAAGAAGATAAATGATACCTATGGCCACCTTGTAGGCGATGTTATCCTTAAGGGGATAGGCTCCATGCTCAAGGGGTCAACACGCAAGGGTGTTGATATACCAGCCCGCTATGGGGGTGAGGAATTTGCTGTTATTTTGCCTCATACAGAGCTTTCTAGGGCAATTAAGGTGGCTGAGAGGTTAAGGAAGGCAGTGGCCGAGCACCCCTTTAGGACCCCTAGTGGGCACATATCCATTACCATGAGTTTTGGGGTGGCGGCCATACCCCACCCTGAGATTAATGACAAACAGACACTGCTTAAGGCATCTGATGAGGCACTATACAGGGCAAAGGAAAATGGCAGAAACAGGGTTGAGGCATATCTATAACTCTATTTCAGCAATTCATGGGCAACAAAGGAATCCGTTATGAGCACATTAAAATAGCCACCCTTTAAGGCGGCCCTGATGGCCTCAACCTTTTCCTCTCCACCAGCAACGGCTATCACCCATTTTCCCTCTGTCTTTGCCATCTCTCTAAGCCTTGAGAGGCTTACACCAACCACCCTCCTTGCAAGGTCTTTTAAATCCCCCTCTGCTACCTCCAGTAGAGGCTCACCATCCTCATATATTGGGGCCATATTTATCTCTGCCACTACCCCCCTCTCTTTTAGTACCTCAGGTGTTATCCCACCATGTAAGTAGGCCAACTGTGCAAAGCCAGGGGTCTCAAGCTCAATTGAACCAATACCTACTAAAAATATATCTACATCCTGGCTTTTTTCATAAATTTCCTTCACCTCAGGGATTTTTAGGTATTCCTTCTCATATTCCTCCTTGCTTGAAACAGGTATAGAAGGAAGGTTAAAGGCTGCTGCATCTGGATATTTTGCCACCATCTGTTCTACTAGGACATTGGATGAGAGCCCTGCTACCTTCATCATAGGGGTAATAGATAGCGGATAAATCTTGAGTTTGGAGAATCTACCTGGCTGAAGATTAGAAATGAGGCTTGCAATCGTCCGTCCACATCCCAAGCCTATGCTTGCCCCATCCTTGGCCACCTGTTCAAAGTACATTGCCCCTTCCTTGGCAAGGACCTTTAAGACCCTGTCAAAGCTCTTGCCATCTGGCACAACTACCCTAATATCCCTCAAGACCTTATATCTGTCCTTAATTGCCCTTTCTAAATCAAGTTCCCTAGGGATCTCAAATTTGAGCTCCTTAACAATAATGTCCATAACCTTTGGAAGTGTTGTATACTCCATATCAGATAGGGAGAGGCGATGGGGCTGGAATGGGCCATGACTCCTCATATAATTTGCCATTTCATTGGCCTTTCTCCTTGCCTCATCAAAGCTTGGGTCGTCAAACATGTCCCTAGGGCCTATTAACCTCCCGTTAGAGATCTGAAATCCGGCGGCAATTACCCTAGGTGGGCCATCAAACCTTGCTGGATTTGCCTCATCAAACCTAACAGGCATAAGTGGCCCATTGTGGGAGCCCCTCATCCAGCCCTCTACAAGGTGGGGGAAGGAAAATGGCTCTAAGATCTCCCCTATGGCAGGAAACCCACTTTGAGACCTGACAATAAGCACTGGGTCGTCTTTGCCTACATACTTTCCTGCCATAAGCCCCAATTTTTGTGTAGAGGCAACTGCCACAATGTCATTGCTGCCCTTTTTATAAATGCTCTGGATTACATACTTTCCTGTAGCCCCTATAAGGGCAAGCAGGTCATACATATCCTCTGGGCATGAAAGTGTATACCTCTTGTCCTCATAGACATCCAAGACCTGGAATGTAAAGCCCTTGTGCATAGTAGGGTCTATCACGAGGCCTATGGTATTAAATGGGTCTGCAAATATCTTAAATAAGGGAAGATTCCATGCCCCTGGGGATGTCTTATCTGCCATAAATATTATGACGGGCTCACTCTTTCTCTCCTCAAATTCCATCTCTGCAAACCCAGGGCCCATACCACGTATATTCCCCGAGAAGGCATCTGAGAGTAGGTCCTGGCCTGCACCATATAGTTTTAGCTCCTTTGCAAGCTCTGTGCATTTGACAAATGTATCCCATGCTAGGCCATGGATCTCATCATCCTCTGTACCCCTATTATGGGTCATTATAAGCTCCAAATCATCACCACACCTTGTTACATAATAGTCAATTATAATGTCCTTTTCCTTGGCATCAGAAAGCGATTCCTTAGCTGCCTCTAAAATCTTTGGGTGAGAGCTTGAATGCCCTACATATCCACCAATATCTGCCTTTATAACCGATAATGTTACCTTCATTGTACCCTCCTTTTCCAATTGACAAATATTTTAAACCATTATAAAAGAAAAACCAAATCATTACAACATAAAAATTATGAAGATTATAAGGCCATATTTTATTATTGAGGACTCTATTGATGGTGAGGAGATACTCAGGAGGATAGAGAGGGCTGGTAGGACTGCCTATAAGAGTGAGCACAAGATAACACCCGATTCAGCAAAGAAATTTGTCAAGATGATCTTGGATCTAGGGCACGAATCGGTAATCGAACACGAAAAGGTCACAGTGAGGGTAATCTGTGACAGGGGAATAAGCCACGAGATAGTGCGCCATAGGATTGCCAGCTATACACAGGAGTCAACAAGGTTCTGCAATTATAGCAAAGGGAGATTTGGCAATGAAATTACTGTAATAAAACCATGCTTTTGGGATGATGGCTCAAAGGAGTACAAGATCTGGAGAGATGCCATGGAAAATGCGGAAAGGGCATATATGGAGCTAATCAAATTGGGTGCCAAGCCAGAGGAGGCAAGGAGCGTCTTGCCAAATTCCCTAAAGACAGAGATTGTAATCACCATGAACCTAAGGGAGTGGCGTCACTTCTTTAAACTGCGCACAAGCAAAAGGGCCCACCCACAGATGAGGGAAGTTGCTACCTCCCTCCTTCAGGCATTCAAAGAGAAGATCCCCGTTATATTTGACGATATTGGTGATTAAGACAATTTGGCAAAAGCTAAGGGATGGACACCAAAACAAGGCAATAGATTTGGCCCTAAGGTATTTCTCAAAGGAATTCAATGACCCAGAGCTTTACTTAGAGTGGGGAGAGCTCTTTGAGACCTTAGGGCTGGCAAAAAAGGCAATAGAAAGTTATAATCTGGCCCTGCGCCTTTCCCCAAAAGAGCCACGTTACCTAAGGCCACTAGCCATACTACTTTATGAAGTTGGACATTTGGAAAAGTCGCTTCATATCTTTAAAAAACTGATCACCTTAATGCCAGGGGATAAAGAGATAGAGGATTATTATGTCAAAAACCTTGAAGAATTGGAATTTAATGGGGCAATTGAAAAGATAAGGAAGAAAAGCCCAAAAATTTCCCCTTACCGCTATTTCCCACCTACAATAGGGAGGGCAGATACAGATGTGTTCTTGAGACTCTTTTCTGGACGTAAGGTGGGATTTGGTGAGCTTATTTTAGAAGAAAAGACATACCTGCCCAAGATTGTTCACAGAGAAAGGCCCCTTAAACATGAGCAGATAGAGGCACACATTTTAGGGAAGACCACCATCTTTTTCTATCCCCTGCGCGAAGATGTTAAGGTAAAGACAGGCATTATCTCTATGAAAATCCCTAAAAGGGACAGGGTAAACTATGCCCGCCAGCCATCCTTTTTGGCATTAAAGAAGGAAAGATTAAAGGAATATGCCATAAAGGTAAGGGATACAATAACCAGAAAGTTTGGTTTGCCTGCCTATCTTGAGCGAATAAATCCATTTAGCTACAGACTATGGTTCTTCTTAGAGGAATTCATCCATCTACTGCAGGTTAAGCGTTTCTTAGAGGAATTGATCCAGGGGCTTCCCTATCCTGAGTTTGGCCTAAGTATAGGCCCTCTTTTGCCAACTGTGCCTGTAGGGGTTGGTTGGAGGGAGCAGTCCATCCTTTTGCCATTGGGGATAGATAAGGCAAGGGGGGAGAGGAGCCTATTTTTGGATAAAGGCGGTGAACCCTACCCAGAGCAGTTAAAATTTATTAAAAAGATAGAAGAAATAAGCATTTCAGACATTAGGGACTTTATAAAAAGTGGGGCAAAGAGGATAGTACCAAAGGTAGGTGAGGATGAAATCACAAAGTTGCGTAAGTCCTGTCCTGTTTTAGATATGATAATTAAAAAGGCAGAGGCAGGCAGGTTCCTTAGGCATCAAGAAAAGGTTGTTCTATTCTATACCCTAGGTCTAATGGACTCTACTGGGAGGCTCCTCCATAGGGTACTCTATCCTACCCCAGATTATAGATACCAAAAGGTAAAGAGGATTCTAAAGGGGATAAAACCAAATCCCATAAGCTGTCTAAAGATAAGGGAGCTTGTGCCTGAGTTGACTACAGGCCTTGAGTGTAACTGTATCTTTGACCTCAGAGATGGGCGTTATCCCTCACCCCTCTTGCATGTAAATCCTTGGCTTGTGCCAATTGAGGAGGAGAGGTTAAGCCTTAAAAGGAGCTCATTAAGGGCCTTAGTAAGGATATTAATTGAACTTTATCAAAGGAGGGATGAGACAGAGAGGAAGATATACAGGGTTGAAGGGGAGATTATTGAGGCCCTATCAAAGAAAGGAAAAAAGGAATACGAATTAGATGGGGTGAGGCTTGAGTTAAAGGATGGGAAATTGACCTTAAGAGGGCAATAGATGGCCATCTTTTATGCAGTTGAACAGGGGCTTATCATTCAAAAGGAGGGAGAGAGGCTTATTGCCAAAAAGGACAATAAGATAATAAAATTTTTGCATTTTCATAATCTAGAACAGCTAATACTTATTGGCAGGATTGGCCTTACCCCGGCTGTCATCTTTGAGTTACTTAAGAGGGGTATTGACACTGTCTTCCTCAGCTATTCTGGCCGTTATTTGGGTAGACTGTCCTCAATTGGTGGGAAAAATATAGAATTGAGGTTTAGGCAATATGAGTCATTAAAAGATGAACTATTTAAGCTAAATCTGGCAAAGAAGATAGTAAGGGGGAAGATAGAGAATCAACGCCTCTTCCTTAGGAGGATAAATAGAAAGGGATTGGGGTTAGAGGATACAATCCTAAAGTTAAGGGTCTTTTCAGAAAAAGTAAAAGAGGTCAGTAGCCTTGATGAAATAAGGGGGATTGAGGGGACTACCTCCAGAGTCTATTTTGATGCCTATGCAAAGGGGCTTTTAGGGGCCGGGATAGGATTTGATAAGAGGGAGAGGAGGCCGCCAAAGGATCCAGCAAATGCCCTACTCAGCCTGGGCTATACCCTACTCTTTAGTCATGTCTTTTCCATTGTGAACATGGTAGGTCTAGACCCCTATATCGGGTTTTTTCATGCCATAAACTATGGTAAACCCTCCCTGGCCCTGGATTTAATGGAGGAATGGCGGCCAATCATTGTAGATGCAGTAGTAATGAATGCATTTAACCTTAAGGTGATAAAGAGAGAAGACTTTGTAGTAGAGGAGGAAGGTGTCTGTCTTACCCGTGATGGGTGGCGAAAGTTCATTGCCCAATTTGAAAGGAAGATGTCAGAAAAGGTAAAGCACCCGCATCAGGGCATTAGGCTTACATATCGTGGCTGTATTGAGGCCCAAGCAAGGCAATTGGTAAGGCATATTAAGGGGGAAGAGGAATATACCCCAGCGGTATTTAGATAATGGAAAGGACTTTATTTATTATCTCCTATGACATAGAGGATGACAAAAGAAGGGATACCATGCGAAGGTTCCTCAGTGACTATGGTTATAGGGTGCAAAAGAGTGTATTTGAGTGTTTTTTAACCAAAGGGATGTATGAGGATGTGAAGAAGGGGATAATGGCCATTATGGACAAAAAGAAAGACAGGGCCAGGATATACACCATCTGTCAATCTTGTCGGAAAAGGACAAAGACAGCTGGTGTGGCAAGACTCCCTGAAGAGGAGGAATTTGTTATTGTATGAAGGAAAAAATCTTTGTTGTTGTAAGCTATGATATAAGGGATGAAAAAAGACTAAATAAGATTGCCCATATAATGGAAGATTATGGCTATCGTGTGCTCTATAGTGTATTTGAATGTTATTTAGAAAAGGATATATTTGAAAGGATGAGGCAGAGGGTAGAGGAGGTAATGGATATAGAGGATAGTGTCATCTATTATTTTCTCTGCGCAGATTGCAGAAAAAAGATTGAACACATAGGAAGGACCCCTTTCTATCTAAAAGAGGAGGAAATAAGCATTGTTTAACTTGACTCCAAAGCAGAAGTTATAAATATTTTAATTATGAAAAGGAGAGAGGAATATCTGGCTAATTTGTGTTATGAGTATGGTATTGACATCTTATATGCCTTCGGTAGCCGTGCTAAAGAGGTAAAAATCTGGCTAAAGGAGGATTTGAGAGACCTTCCTCCCTCGCTTTCAGATATAGATATAGCTATAAAGCCCATATCTGGAAAATACCTAGATATTAAAGAGAAGGTACAACTCACCATTGCCCTTGAGGATTTTTTTAAGGTGCCAAGGGCCGACCTTGTGGTTATCCCTGAGGCAGACCCATTTCTGGCAGCAAATATCATTAGAGGGGAAAGACTGTTCTGTAGAGACCCTTACAGGGCAGATAATTACGAACTTTATATCTTAAGGAGGGCAGGGGATTTGGCACCCCTAGAAAGGGAACGTTTGGCACTCATTATGGAGGGAAAATGAGTCCAGAAAAGGCCTCTAAAAGGATAATACTTGATCGCATAGCATGGGTGGATAGGATGGTTGAGGGGATTCAGTCCCTGCCTCTGGACACTTATGATAGATTCATAGCAGATAGACGCAATGTCTGGGCAGCTGAGTCTTGTTTAAGGAGGGGGCTTGAGGCCCTGCTTGATATAGGTAGGCATATCCTGGCAAAGATTTTTGCTGTAGGTGTTTCTGAATACAAGGAGGTTGCCAAAAGGCTTGGAGAAAATAGCGTATTATCAAAGGATGAGGTTGTATTGCTTAAAACCTTGGCTGGTTACCGCAATCGCCTTGTGCATTTTTATCATGAAATTACTGAAGAAGAATTATATAAGATTTGCAAAAATGAGCTAAATGACATTTTGCGTATAAAAAGTGCCTATCTACGTTGGTTAAAGGGACATCCTGATATGTTAGATGAGACATTATAGATTTGTAAATGTTATTTTAGGTGATACCTTCCAAGTCCAAAGGCCGTATTTTTCCCAATATGAACATATTCGCCTATTTTTAGCAGTGGATAAATAGGAGAGATAGTGCCAGTAAGCAACATCCTTCCCATAATGCCCCCAATCTTAAGGTGGGCATTTTGTCTCCTTGAAAAGCGCCTAAAGTCTATCCATTTAAAATGGGCATCTACGTTGATGCCTTTTAGGATCTTATCAAGATCAATGTCTTTAAGGAAATCTATCTCACCATTCCCGTAGAGGAGACTCAGAATCTTAAGACGATGGGCAATGATAAATAAAAGGTCTCTTAATTCTAAATTATCACGTAGCTTTCCTCTAATCTTTAAACGCAAAGGGGTAATGGTCTCAATGATAAGTCTTTCTCCCCTCCACTTCTTTTTAAAGATCTTCTTTGATTCAAGGCAATCATCTATAGAAATAAGCCTATTCTCTTTATGATTAAAGATTTGCTTTGTTTTCTTATCAGAAATACGCTTTCTTACCTCTATAAGCTCAAACCTTCCCTTACCCCTCCCTATGCCAATCTTACCCACCTCTGTGATGGCATAAACTACATAGGGGAGATAACTTGTAGCCCTCCCAAAGAGGGTAAAGCCAAATCTGTATATAGAGCCCCTTTTCATCATCCTTTCTCCAAGGCTTAAGGGATAGATTATAAGGGGATGCGGGGCACTGATGATACCTTTAATAGGTTTCTGTATCTCTGTTTCAAAGAGAAAGCGATAGACACAGGAGTCAGAAAGAAGACAATCATTGCATGACTTATTCTTTTTTAGACAGATAACCCTTTTTAGGGCTACCCCAAAGGCACCCCTAAGCATTGAACCAGGGAAGTATGGGATAGAGATGGGACTTTTTGCCTTAATCTTTACCTCATAGACATGAATGGAAAAGGCATCTGTATCTTTCATTTAAATCTTTTTACCAGAAAAGTTTTGGAAATTTAATAGGCTCAGGTAAATCAAATGCCTCCTTTATGGTTTGATAAAATGATTCAAATTGAGACCTTTTTACCGGACTTACACCATGTGCCAGAATTGAACTGTTCCTTATATTTAAAAGTCCTCTAAATTTGTTTTGGTAGTATTTAAAAAAATATTCTCCATAGGGATGTCCAATTTCTTTTAATAAGCGATAGGTCGCTAGGAGCGGCAAACGAACTTTGCCATCCTCCGGGGATTTATATCTAATTAAATACTCTTCTTTTAGACTTTGGGGCAATTTTTCTTCCCTTACATCGCTTGTAGAACATCCTGTCTCTTCTTTAAAGGCGATTTGACCAAGCATCTCTAGTGTTCTATAAAGCCTTGCCACAGCATCATCATACTTTCCCTGCTCATATCTTCTATAGGCATTTGAAAATAGGTCAATTGCAGATTCATATCCTATTTCCTTAAACCCATTTGTGGCATTTGCCATATCTTTTAAAAAAGATAAGTTTCTTTCAATACTATCAATAAATGGCATAAGCCCTTTTTCCTCTCTAATTGATGTATATGTCTTTAAATCCTTTATTCCTTCAGAGATTTTCTTTATTGCAGAGATATGATTAAAATTGTCCCAGCTAAAGTAGCCTTCTGATATCTTTTCTAATGCCTCCCAGACTAAGTTTTCCCTTTCTGGAAGACTTCTCTTTGTCTCTCTTATTATCTCTATGGCCGCTTCAAACTGATAACTGTTAAAAAATATAGAAATCTTTTTCCTCTCTTCTATTGCCCAAATAATCCAAGGACTCTGTGTGGTTTTGACCTCTTCTTTACCACTGACCACTACACCCAATCCATCTTTAGTTCGCTCTTTGCCACCGACATAGGAGAAAAGATAGTTCTGACTTGCAGTAGCTAAGACCAGAGCAGAAGTCATATTCTTTGTACCACCAGTATAATCAACTATTACCTGCCCGGGGGAGATGTCTTTTTCTTTTAAAAACTCTGCAATTTTCATAGCAGTTTCATAACAATTAATTAGGTCATCTGGGTTTTCTACCACAAACAATTTTGTCTCTGAAGTAAACCCAGACTTTCTTATAGCCTCTTTAATCTCACCCAATTTCTCTACACTCCTCTCTGAGGCAAACCAGCAGATAAGTTTAGGCCTATGCCGTTTGATACTTTCAATAATAGGTTCAGGTGTGCCTCCAAGAGAGACAATTAAAACCCTTTCTTTGCCTTTTTCGACCATTTTTTACCCTCCCTAAGATGCCTTTATCCTTTACAACCACTATCTTTTTTTTAAATTGTAAGGTATTTTAGCTTAAAGTTCAAAAAAGCTTTTAGGAGAGAAAATGAAGGAAGATAAGGAGATGATATTTAAAAATGAGGATATAAAAGAGGTGGTCATGGAGGTGCCAGAGGGACACAGACATTTAAGGACAACCTTTATAACTCAAGATGGGAGGAAGTTTATCTTTCAGGAGGCCACTATTGCTAATATAGTAAGGGCCTATGTAACAATTAAGACAAGCCCAACCATTAAAAGGGTAAGGCTCGTTGGCTAAGCCTTGCCTAAGGATGAAAGAAAGCCAGGTTATGCCTCTTGGCAATTGATTGAGGTATAAATTATATTTATGCAGAGAAAGGACTCTATAAGAAAGGCAGTGTGGCAGAAATTATATGAAGAAGGGCCCTCAGGGTATTGATTGGTCTCATCTAAATAGTAAGGCCATCAAACGCATGCGCCCTTTGGCAGAACTTTTTAAGTCTATTCATACTTAAAATTAGGGCAACAAGGTGAAATAATGACAATGACTGTTCACACTTCAAATTAATTTGACTAGGTATCTACTATATGATAAAAATTTATCAAAAATGGAAAAGGGGCTTTGATTTAGGATGAAGCTAATTGACTTGCCATTTTCACCAGTATATTTTTGGTCTTATAAGAAAGACATTGATCTACCTGATGAAGAGATTATTGAAAGAGTGTTGCTTTATGGCAAGTTAGAAGAAATGTTTATGCTTTTGAAGTTGTTTGGTTATGAAAGGTGTTTTGAAGTATATAAAAAACGAATTTTACCCCAAAAAAAGCGTTATCCTCGACTGGTAAACTTTTTAAGGATATTCTTTGATGCTTTTGCCGGAAACCGAGAGATTATTAAAGAACTTGGCAAACTATAAAGTCTTTGAAGACTTTGTGCTTGTAGGTGGGAGTGCCTTAAGTATCTATTTAAAACATCGTTATTCGGGCGATTTAGATTTTTTTAGCTTCAGAGAAGAAATGCCAAGAAAAAAACTTTCAAACTGGCTTTATCGCCTGCGACAAAGTGGTTATATGTGTGCTCAAATCCTTAGTGAAGAATATCAGATGGACTTCGCCATAAATGAAGTAAAAGTTTCTTTTTGTGCCATGGGATGGACCTTTTTAAAGTATGAAAAAAGGCCTCTTTTAGGCAGAATTTCTATTGCCTTGCTTGAGACCCTTGTTGCGTTGAAGGCCTATACTCTGAGTTTTCGCAATGCACTAAGAGACTATTATGACCTCTATGTATTGTTAAAAGAGCAGTTCTCCCTAAAAGAAATTATAAGCATTACTACTAAACGATTTCCTGATTTTAACCCAAAACTCTTTTTAAGCCAGTTGAGTTATCTTAAGGACATAGAACAAGATACCTTGCCTGGATTTTTAAAGCCGAAATATCAAATCACAAAAAAAGACATTGAAAAATTTTTTGAAAGTAAAATAAGCAAGTTTTTATATGAATTTTCACATTAAAATTTGACTAAAAATTCAATCCATGATAAAAATTTGTCAAGAAAATGGAAAAGGGTGAGCTTCATAAAGCGAGGAACAGCCATATTTAAGGCCGAACGATATGAGCTAGCAAAGATGATAAGAGAGGCAAAATTTTAAATATGCAAATAAATAAAGAGAAACTTAAGTTAGCTGAGATCGTTTTAGCTGCTCTTTTACATGACATAGGAAAATTTGCCCAACGTGCAGGACATAAGTTTGAGTTTAAAGATATTGATGAACAATTGTTTTTACCTTTGAAAGAAGGTCATCCTGCTTACAAACATGCCCTGTACACTTTAAAATTTTTGGAAGATTTTAAAGATTATTTGCCAAAGCCTTCTAATGAGTTTGAGCGGGCTGATGAAAATTATATAAATTTTGCTGCTAAACATCATAAGCCTGAAAATCCCTATGAATGGATTATTGCTGAAGCGGATAGAATCAGTGCAGGAATGGACAGAGAGGAAGCAGAGCTTGTAGGAGAAAGATTATTATCAGTATTTAGTGA
>JAGGTC010000119.1 GCA_021163945.1 Deltaproteobacteria bacterium
TCGGGCACTGGCATGGGCCTCTCTGTAGTATATGGCATTATTAAACAACATAAGGGATGTATAAATGTATATAGTGAGGAAAGCGTAGGGACAGAATTTAAGGTCTATTTACCAGCTATTAAGAGTACCAAAAAACATAAAAAAAGTAGATTATTTAAAGGACATGGTGAAGGTATTTTAATAATAGAAGATGAACCACAGATTCTAGCAGGCACTACTGCATTTTTGCAGGAGCTGGGCTATAAGATATTTCAATCCACCGATGCTGAGGAGGCTATAAACCTATTTAAGATAAACAAGGACAAAATTTCCGTTGTAATCTCTGATATGGTTATGCCAAAACTTTCAGGTCTTGAGCTAGCTAAAGAGGTGAAACAAATGAAGCCTGAAGTAAAGGTCATAATAATGAGCGGTTATACAGTTTCTAAAAAAACTGATTATATCGATGATATTCTCATAAAACCCGTTTTTTTTCCACACTTGTCTGAAATGATCAGAAAATTGATAAATCCATCTTCTTAAGCAAGACAACTATAATTAGCCCTCCCACCTCAATTTTGGCTCTCTGGCCGCCTTTACCTCATCAAGCCTCTTTACTGGGGTAGTCTTTGGGGCATCTTTTAGGGCCTGTGGTCTCTCTTTTGCCAAATTTGCAATCTCAACCATTGCAGAGATAAATCTATCTAGCGTCTCCTTTGATTCTGTCTCTGTGGGCTCAATCATTAGTGCCTCTTTTACTACTGTGGGAAAATATATGGTTGGTGGATGGAATCCTTTATCAATTAAGTATTTTGCAATGTCTAGGGCACGGATGCCATATCTTTTCTGCCTTGAGGCAGAGAAGACACACTCATGCATACATATCCTATCATATGGGAGCTCATAATATCCCTTAAGCCTAGCCCTTATATAATTTGCATTTAGTACCGCATGCTCACTTACAGAGATAAGTCCCTCCCTTCCTAAGAGCATTATATATGCATATGTCTTTAGTATTACAGAGAAGTTTCCAAAAAATGGGGAGATGTGACCAATTGAATTTGGCCTATTAAAATCTAGTCTAAAAACGCCATCTTTTTTTATTATCCTTGGTATTGGCAAAAAATTACAGATTTCCCCCTTTACCCCAACTGGCCCAGAACCAGGTCCACCCCCACCATGGGGTGTGGAAAATGTCTTGTGCAGATTTAGGTGCACTACATCAAAGCCAACATCGCCTGGCCTTACCTTTCCCAAAATTGCATTTAGATTTGCACCATCATAGTACATGAGTGCACCCACACTGTGTGCCAGGTCACAGACCTCTTTTATATGGGGATTAAATATACCCAGTGTATTTGGGCATGTGAGCATGACTGCGGCTACACTATCACTTAGTCTTTCTTTGTATAGCCTTAAGTCCATGCAGCCATCTTTATCTGTTGGGATTACAATTGTCTCATAGCCACAGGTAGATGAAGAGGCAGGGTTTGTCCCGTGCGAGGAGTCTGGAACAATTACATATCTCTTTTTGTTTTCTTTATATCTATGATATGCAGAGATCAACAAAAGACCAGTAAGCTCACCGTGTGCACCGGCAAGGGGCTGTGTAGTGAATTCATCCATCCCTGTAATCTCACAGAGCAGCCTCTCAGTCTCATAGATTACCTCCAGGGCACCTTGGACAGCCTCCTCTGAGATGTATGAAAGCAAAGGGTGTAAATTTGAAAATCCACTTATCCTTTCAACCTGCTCGGTAAACTTTGGGTTATATTTCATAGTACATGAGCCAAGGGGATAAAAATTTGTATCTACACAGAAATTTAACTGAGAGAGCCTAGTAAAGTGCCTTACTACATCTAATTCTGATAACTCAGGCAGAGGTGGGTCTTTTTTCCTTTTATACCTTGAAGGAAATTCTCTGGATGGGACATCTGATTTTGGAATCTTTATACCACACCTTCCTTTTTTGCCCTTCTCAAAGATTAACCGCATCGTTTAAGGCCTCACAAAGCCTTAAAATCTCTTCCTTTTTCCTCTTCTCAGTAACTGCAATCAAAAGATAGTTCTCCATCCCCTCATAGAACCTTCCTATTGGAATCCCTGCAGCAATCCCCTCTTTTATCATTCTATTTACCACTTCATTTGCATCCCTTTTAAGACGTACAGTAAATTCATTAAATGTGGGTGAGTTTAAAACCTCTATACCAGGTTTACCTTTTAGTAAATCCTTTGCAAACTCACTCTTTTCATAATTTAGCTTAGAAAGCTCAGTAAATCCATTCTTTCCCAAAAGAGAAAGGAATATAACCGCCCTTAATGCACATAGGGCCGAATTTGTACATATATTTGAGGTAGCCCTCTGGCGCCTTATGTGTTGCTCCCTTGTTTGAAGTGTTAAGACAAATCCCCTCTCCCCTTCTATATCTACTGTCTCCCCAACAATCCTCCCAGGCATCCTTCTCAAAAACTCCCTTTTACATGCCAAAAAACCTAGATAAGGGCCACCAAATGAAAGTGGAATACCAAGGCTTTGCCCCTCACCAACTGCTATATCTACACCCATAGAACCTGGTGTCTTTATAAGGCCAAGGGAGATGGGATAGACAGATTCTATAATTAATGCACCAACCCTATGTGCCCTTTCTGCAATATCTGAGTGTTCATCAATTGTCCCAAAAAAATTTGGATCTTGTAAGACTACCGACGCTGTATCTTCATCTAAGTGCCTATAGATCTCATCCCTATTTGTCTGACCAACATGGGGAGGGATCTTAATAATCTCAATAGGGAGGTTTTTGGTATGTGTAAAGAGCATATGTTTATAGATAGGGTTTACCCCCC
The DNA here is from genome assembly GCA_021163945.1 of Deltaproteobacteria bacterium. Classification (GTDB taxonomy): domain Bacteria; phylum Desulfobacterota; class Desulfofervidia; order Desulfofervidales; family DG-60; genus JAGGTC01. The sequence goes on from JAGGTC010000119.1 coordinate 2,824, forward strand.
CATCTATGATTATCTTTTTCCTACCTGTAACCCTAAGTGACATCATCACTGCCTCAAATAAGGCAGTTCCACCATCATAGAGTGAGGCATTTGAGACATCCATGTCAGTTAGCATGCAAATCGCAGTTTGGTATTCATAAATTGCCTGGAGTGTCCCCTGTGAGCACTCTGGCTGATATGGTGTGTAGGGTGTGTAGAACTCGCTCCTCCCTGCAATTGCATCCACTACAGAGGGTATATAATGGTCATAAAAACCGCCACCAACAAAGCTTATAAGATTTGCATTGTTTTTTGATGAAATCCTCTCTAAGTGCTCTTTTACCTCAAATTCAGACCTTCCAGATGGGAGGTTGAATGACCTTGGCCTAAGTGCTAATCCTATATCTTTAAAGAGTTCTTCAATAGAGGAAACGCCTATGGCATCAAGCATTTCCTCTACTTCTTCCCTTGTATGAGGCACATAACTCATTCTATTATCCCTTCCAAATATTTTCTATACTCAGAGGCCGTCATAAGGTTTTTCTTTTCATTTTCATCAAAGATCTCAATAACTACCATCCACCCCTTATCATATGGCGATTGATTTATAAGTTCAGGCGATTCCATGAGCCCATCATTTACCTTTATAATCTTTCCTGACATAGGGGCATATACATCGGATACAGCCTTTACAGACTCCACAGATGAAAATGCCTCAAACTGCCTTATACTATCTCCAACCTTTGGCAACTCAACAAATGTGACATCCCCTAAGGCATCCTGTGCATAATCAGTAATGCCTATAGTGCCTAAATGATTATCTATCCTTATCCACTCATGTTCCTTTGTATAGAGCAGCCCATCTGGTACATTCATTTTGCCCATCATATCCCCCAAGGTTTACTTATTAATTTCTTAAAGAGCCCTTTTTATAAAAGGGCCTATTAGTGATAGTTGCATCTATCTCTACTTTACCTTCTTTAATGGTTATCTTTGAACCTATTTTACAATAATCAGGCCTTATATAACCCATCCCTATCCCACAGGATAGGCTTGGAGAGAATGTCCCGCTGGTTACAAAACCAATCTCATCTTCTTCTGCATATATCTTATAATTTTTCCTTGGTGCCCTGCGGGAGTTTGCAATAAGGCACACAAGCCTCTTTTTGATCCCCCCTTCCCTTTGTTTTAGGAGTGCCTCCCTGCCAATAAATGCCTTTTTAAATTCAACAAATCTCTCTAGCCCTGCCTCTATGGGTGAGGTCTCCTCATTTATATCCTGGCCATAAAGTGGATATCCCATCTCTAATCTCAGTGTATCCCTTGCACCAAGCCCTGCAGGCCTTACCCTTTTGTCATTCAAGATCAGGTTCCATAACCACTGTGCCCCTTCACTGTCTATATATAATTCATATCCAAGCTCACCCGTATAACCAGTCCTACTGATTAGGACCTTCTTGCCCAAGATAAAAAAGTGGTCAAAGTGATAGTATCTTAGTTTATCAATACCCTCTCCTACAAATTTCCTTAAAACGTCCCTAGAAGAAGGCCCCTGCAAATCAAGCTTTGCTATATCTGCTGAAATATTTTCTAGATTTGTATAGATGTTTTCTTTTAGGTGCCTTTCATCCTTTTCAATTGTCCCTGCATTTACAACAAGCATCCATTTTTCTTGGGCCAATCTGTAGACAACAAGGTCATCGATTATCCCCCCAGCTTCATTTAACATGAAGCAATAACGAGAACTGCCTACATCCATATCTTCCAGGTTTGCAGTCAATACCTTATCTAAATTGCTCTCTTTACTATCCCCATAGACAATAAACTCACCCATATGGCATGTATCAAATAGGGAGCATGCGTTTCTTGTCCAGTTGTGTTCAGAGATTATGCTACTGTATTGGATGGGCATTGACCAGCCAGCAAAATTGTCTATCTTTGCCTTAAGTTTTTTATGTTCTTCATACAGTGGTGTTATTTTCATATGTCCTTTGCCTTAGCCAGTCTCTCCACTATCCACTCCCTTGGGAGCAATTCAAATATCTTTTTAAGTTCAGGGCCTACAGTAGAGCCAGTGATCGCTGCCCTGATAGGCATCATTACCTTTCTCTTTTTAAATCCTGTTTCTAAAATAATCTCATCCAAAATGCCCATTAGGTCTTTGTGTTTATTGGCCACGATATACTGATAAAAGAGGTCTATTACCTCCTTTGCCCCTTTTTGTTTAATTATATCCCTTGCCTCCTCTGTATAAGAAAGCCCCTTTTTTAAAAATATGTCTAAAAAACCTGGTATATCTTTTAGTGTTTCTACATTTTCCAAAATTGCCCCTAGAATTTTGGGATTCTCTTTTAGTTTTTTAAATTCTTCCTCTTTTAAAAATGGCCTTAAAGAATCCAAAATGTCTTCTAAAGGGAGGCTCCTTAGGTAGTGCCTATTCATCCATTTAAGTTTACTTAGATCAAAGATTGCATTGCTTTTACTTAGCTTTTCTAGCTTAAATAGCTTAATCATCTCTTCTCTTGAAAATATCTCTCTTCCCCTCTCTAAGACCGTTCCGGTTATAACCAAATAATTAAGGAGCGCCTCTGGCAAAAACCCCTTCTCTCTGTATTCCTCTACAGATACATCCCCATGCCTCTTGCTCAATTTTGTCCTGTCAGGGCCAAGGAGAAGGGGATGATGAGCAAATTTAGGTGGTTTTAAACCAAGTGCCTTATAGAGGAAAAGCTGACAGGGTGTATTGGAGAGGTGGTCTTCCCCCCTTATGACATGTGTTATCTCCATTAATGCATCATCTATTACCACAGCAAGGTTATAGGCTGGCACACCACTAGAGCGTACAATAATAAAGTCACCGATAGCAGCCCCCTCAAAACGCATCTCTCCCTTAATCAAATCAAAAAATTTTATGGTCTCATCTGGAACAAGAAAACGGATTGTAGGCCTCCTGCCCTCTGCCTCAAACCTCCTCCTTTCCCTTTCTGTAAGGTAGCGGCATCGGCCAGAATAGCGTGGGGGGAGCCCACGTAAGAGAAGCCCCCTCCTCTCCTCCTCAAGCTCCCTTTGTGTGCAATAGCAATAGTATGCCTTCCCCTCTTTTACTAGCCTTTCAATATAGGGTCTATAAATCTCCAAACGCTCAGACTGCCTATAAGGGCCATAATCACCCCCTACATCAGGCCCCTCATCCCAATCAATCCCTAACCAGTGTAAGGTCTCTATAAGTCTCTTTTCATATACCCTGGCTGAGCGCTCTAAGTCTGTATCCTCTATCCTTAAAACAAACTTGCCACTGTAATGTAATGAAAAGAGCATATTGAAAATGGCAGTTCTTGCATTTCCTAAATGTAACTTACCTGTAGGGCTTGGGGCAAAGCGTACCCTTACCTTGTTCATTGTTTTTTTAGAAGGACAACTGCATAGGCAGCCATTCCCTTACCAGAACCTATATAGCCAAGTCCCTCTGTCCTCTTTGCCTTGATATTTATAGCCTTTTCTGAAACATTTAATACATCTGAAATATTCTTTACCATTTGAGGAAAATAGGGCTTGAGTTTTGGCATCTCGGCCACTATTGTGGCATCTAAGTTGATCAATCTATATCCATTTTTCTCCATCATCCTCTTTACTTCCTTGAGTATCCTTAAGCTAGAGATCCCTTTAAGGCTGGGGTCTGTATCTGGGAAGTGGATCCCGATGTCCCCCTCTCCCATAGCGCCAATTATGGCATCACAAATGGCATGAAGTAATACATCTGCATCAGAATGCCCTAATAACCCCTTTTCAAATGGAATCTCTACCCCTCCTAATATAAGCGGGCGGCCTTCTGCCAGTGGATGCACATCCATACCAAAACCAATATGCACCTACCTATTTTAATATATGATTTTAGATTCTGCAATTTTGATTGCTAAATTTCAAAAAATTTAATAAAAATTAAAAAATAATCTAAAGGAGGAAAAGATGGGGTGGAAGGGATCATTAGGCTTATTGATTGGCCTTTTGGCCATAGCACTTTCTATTTACCTTGGTTTAAATAGTTTGAGCAAGACCATTAATAGTGCAAAGGTAGATATAATATCAAAGATTGATTCTGTATCTGATAGAGTCCCTACAAAGGGTGATTTGATAGCAATAACCTATGCCTTTAGTAAAACCTTCTCTGAGAGGAGGGAAATAAGATCTGAAGACATAAAGGATGGTTACAGTCTAGCTAAAAGATTCTTGCCAGATCATCGATCAGCAATTCATTAAATTGCACAACCTCTTAGTTTAACGCACTCTTATTATTATAATTTATTGCATCAGCAATGATGTTATGTTATAAATTATGGAGGAGTTTTCTATGTTTGTTAGAAAACCATCAGTAGCAGGGCAGTTTTATCCTGCCGATGTCCCTACCTTAATAGATTATTTGGATCGTTATATCCCCAAGGATCTACCCAAGGAAAAGGCACTAGCCATTATGGCACCCCACGCAGGCTATATCTATTCAGGGCATGTAGCTGGCAAGGTATATGGGAGGATATCCATCCCTGATGATATAGTGATCATGGGACCAAGCCATACGGGTCTTGGTGCTAATTTTGCATTGATGGATGAAGGCATCTGGGAGATGCCCCAAGGTTCAGTGTCAATTAATAAAACACTAGCAGATTTGATCCTCTCTGAGGGCAAGTTTACTAAGGATACAGTGGCCCATCAATATGAGCATTCATTAGAGGTCCAATTGCCATTCCTTCAGTATTTAAAGAAGCAGTTTAGATTTGTCCCCATTGTACTGTCATATACAGATTTTCCCACCTGTGAGGAGTTGGGAAAGGCATTGGCCAAGGCCATAAGCAATTATAATAAACCAGTACTTATTATCTCTAGCAGTGATATGACCCACTATGAATCCCAAAGCTCTGCCGAAAAAAAGGACAGAATGGCAATCAAAAAGATACTGGCGTTAGACCCCTATGGTCTGTATGAGACTGTAAGGGAAAATCACATCAGTATGTGTGGTGTTATTCCTACTACAGTGGCCCTGGTGGCCTCCAATCTGCTTGGGGCAGGGGAGGCGGAGTTGGTCTCTTATGCTACATCTGGTGATGTTACAGGGGATTATTATCAGGTAGTAGGCTATGCAGGGATAATTATCAAATAAAAATTGATTTTAAAAAGTTGCAGGCTGATGGAGATTTTTGGCTTGATATTATATGTCGGCAAGGGACAACTCGAAAAAGGTTAGAACACGTTTTCCACCAAGTCCTACAGGCCATCTACACCTAGGGGGGGCAAGGACGGCCCTTTTTAACTGGCTATTCGCCAGACATCACAAGGGTACATTTATCTTACGTATTGAGGATACAGATATATCGAGGTCAAGACCAGAGTATGTAAATTCTATTATAGAGGGCCTAAAGTGGTTAGGCCTTGATTGGGATGAAGGCCCATATTTTCAATCAGAGCGCCTCTCCATCTATAGAGAACACATCGAAAGGCTGATCAATGAGGGCAAGGCATATTATTGCTATTGTACAAAGGAAGAGCTTGAGGAAAAAAGAAAGGCTGCCCTGGCACAGGGTAGGAAACCAAGGTATGATGGGACATGCAGGGACAAGCACCTGCCCAAAAAACCTGGGGCTGTAGTGAGGTTTAGGAGCGAGCTTGTGGGGGAGACCGTATTGAACGATTTGATCCATGGCCCTATCATATTTGAAAACAGAGAATTGGATGATTGGGTCATTCAAAGGGGCGATGGTATCCCTACATATAACTTTGTAGTGGTTGTAGACGATGCCATAATGGGGATCACACATATAATTAGGGGTGATGACCACATCAATAATACCCCTAAACAACTTCAGCTCTATAAGGCACTAGGATATGAACCACCAAAGTTTGCACATGTGCCTATGATATTGGGCCCTGATAAGGCAAAGCTGAGCAAGCGACATGGGGCATCGCCTATCCTGGAATATAAAGAGGAGGGTTATCTACCCCAGGCACTGGTGAATTTTCTTGCAAGGTTGGGATGGTCATATGGAGACCAAGAGATATTTTCAATAGAAGAGCTGATTGAAAAGTTTGATATCTCCCATATTGGTAAATCAGCAAGTATATTTAATAGGGAAAAATTGCTCTGGCTTAATGCACACTACATAAAAGAGGAGAAAGATGAGGGGCTTGCAAGGAAACTGATACCATTTTTAAAAAAGGAAGGTTATCAAGTACCAGATATAGACTATGTAAAAAAAGTAGTATCTACATTAAAGACAAGGGCAAAGACGCTATCTGAGATGGCAAAAATGGCTGATTTTTATTTTCTAGAAGAAATAAGCTATGATATGGAGGCTGCCAAAAAGTTCTTGGTGCCAGATATAAAGGAGGCAATGGAAGAGTTTATAAAGGCTATAGAAAAACTGTCTGATTTTTCACAAGATATACTAGAAAATCTATTTAGAGACATACAAAAAAAATACAATTTAAGTACACGTAAATTTGCGCAGGCCATTAGGGTTTCCCTTACAGGTAGAACTGTAAGCCCAGGCCTATTTGAGATAATGGCTATCTTGGGCAGGGAGAGGGTATTGCCAAGGTTAAAAAGGGCAATTGCCACAATTGATCATGTATAGGCCTGATTTTGAGACATTTTGTAATTTGGCAAAAAAGGCAAATTTTATCCCTGTATACAAGGAATTTTTGGCCGACATAGAGACCCCAGTAACTGCCTATCTAAAATTAAAGGACAAAGGTTACTCATTCTTATTAGAGAGTGCAGAGGGCGGGGAAAAGTGGGGAAGGTATAGCTTTATTGGCTGTACGCCAATACTAATTATTACCTATCAAGATGAGAGGGTAAAAATCTCTGGCCCTGAGGGTAGGGATATTTATGAGAGGGTAAATGACCCCTTGCCTCTACTTAGGGAGACACTTAAGGAATTTCATTTGGCCCAGCTTTCTGATTTACCGAGATTTCAGGGTGGGCTCATAGGTTATTTTTCTTATGACATTATTAGGTGCTTTGAAAGACTACCAAATATCTCTATAAAGGACCTTTCTATACCTGAGGCAGTATTTGTCTTGCCAAAGACACTGATTATATTTGACCACGTTAAACATACAGTAAAGATAGTAAGCTTTGTAGACTTGCGAAAAGAGAGGGGATTAAAAAAGGCCTATGAGGGTGCGATATCCTCTATAGAAAAAAATATCTTACAGCTTAGATCTCCACTAAACTATGGGCCTAAGGCAATCTCAATCTCTACCATCTCCTCAAATTTTAGTAAGGAATCATTTATGTCAGCGGTAGATAGGATCCGCTCTTATATATTTTCTGGCGATGCCATCCAGGTGGTGCTCTCGCAGAGGTTGAGTACAAAGATAGAAGGTGATGATTTTAGTATATACAGGGCATTAAGGAGTATAAATCCCTCACCATATATGTTTTATCTAAACTTTGATAAGTTAAAGCTCATTGGCTCCTCACCAGAGATACTAGTAAGGCTAGAGGATGATTTGATTACACTTAGGCCCATTGCAGGTACTAGACCTAGGGGAAGGGATGAAAATGAGGACCTGGCGCTAGAGGAGGAGCTTTTAAATGACCCAAAGGAGAGGGCAGAGCACATTATGCTGGTAGATCTGGGGAGAAACGATGTAGGGAAGGTGTCAAGGCCAGGCACAGTAAGGGTAACAGACCTTATGGTGATTGAGAGATATTCTCATGTAATGCACATTGTCTCAAATGTAACTGGTAGATTGCAAGAGGGAAGAGATGCATTTGATGTCTTAAAGGCATGTTTTCCTGCAGGTACAGTAAGTGGGGCGCCAAAGATAAGGGCTATGGAGATCATTGAGGAGTTTGAACCCACTAGACGTGGGCCTTATGCTGGGGCCGTTGGTTATTTTAGTCTATCTGGGGATATGGACTTCTGCATTACTATCCGCACAGTGGTTGTTTGGGAAGATATGTTACATGTGCAAGTAGGTGCAGGGATCGTGGCCGATTCTGTCCCTGAGAGGGAGTATGAAGAGACAATGAATAAGGCAAAGGCCATGCTAAAGGCCATCAACTGGACAGTAAATGGGCTTTTGTAAGATGTTGGTTATGATCGATAATTATGATTCTTTTACTTATAATCTGGTTCAGTACTTTCAGGTATTAAAGGAGAGGGTGCTGGTTTATCGCAATGATGAGATTACACCTTTGCAGATAGAGGAATTGAGGCCAAAATATCTAGTAATCTCCCCTGGCCCTTGCACACCAAAGGAGGCGGGGGTATCTGTAAAGCTCATTCAAGAGTTTGCAGGAAAGATACCTATATTGGGAGTATGCCTTGGCCATCAATCTATTGGTGCAGCCTTTGGTGCAAAGATAGTGCGTGCAAAGAGGATTATGCATGGAAAGACATCTATGATCTATCATGATGATAAAACAATTTATAAGGGAATAGAAAACCCATTTGTGGCTACCCGTTATCATTCACTGGTTGTAGAGAGAGATAGTCTTCCCGGTTGTCTAGAGATTAGTGCATGGACAGAAGGGGATGAGATCATGGGTATAAGACATAAGGAATATCCCATAGAGGGTGTTCAATTTCACCCAGAGTCCATTTTGACAAAGGTAGGGCTAAAGATATTAGAAAATTTTTTAAAACTTGGATGATTACAGAGGCAATTTCAAGGCTAGTAGAGAGGAAGGATTTAACTGAGCAGGAGATGGAAAATATTATGGAGTTTATAATGGAGGGGAGGGCAAGCAAAGCACAGATTGCTGCCTTTTTGACAGCACTGAGGATGAAGGGGGAGACCATTCCTGAGATTGTGGGGGCAGCAAGGGCAATGAGAAAGAAGGCCATAAAGATTGATATAAAGACAAAGGGGGAAATTGTAGATACATGTGGTACGGGTGGGGACAAAAGGCACACATTTAATGTCTCCACCGCTGTTGCCTTTGTAGTGGCAGGGGCTGGCCTTTTGGTAGCAAAGCATGGAAACAGGTCTGTCTCCAGTAAGTGTGGGAGTGCTGATGTGTTAGAAGAGTTGGGGATAAGGCTTGATATCCCTGAGGAAAATATAAAAAGGTGTATTGAGGAGATAGGAATTGGTTTTTTATTTGCCCAAAGACTTCATCCAGCCATGAAGTATGCCGCCCCTGCAAGGTCTGAGATAGGGATTAGGACAATCTTTAATATACTTGGCCCACTTACAAATCCTGCCTCTGCAACCGTGCAGCTTTTGGGTGTTTATGACAGAAATTTGATAAACCCATTGGCACATGTGCTAAAACACCTGGGCACAAAAGGGGCATTGGTAGTCCATGGTGAGGGTGGATATGATGAGATTACTATTACAGGAAAAAGCTATATTAGCGAGCTTAAAGAGGGTAAGGTCTTTGAATATGAGATAGACCCTAGGGAATTTGGTCTAAATATTGCTTTAGAGGGAGAGATTAGGGGAGGAGATAAAAGGAGAAATGCAGAGATTTTACTTAGGATCCTTAATGGGGAGGAGAGGGGGGCAAAGTATGAGATGGTGCTTTTAAACGCAGCTGCTGTGTTTAAGGCCGCCTCCTTGATAGATGACTTTAGGGATGGGATATTGCTTGCAAAAGAATCCATTGATTCTGGCAAGGCATTGGAGAAATTAGAAAAGTTGATAGAATGGACAAATAGTTAGTTTTATAATTTAGAGTAATCAATATGCTCTTTAAAACGGCGATGCCACCACCACCACTGGGTTGGATATTTTAGTATATAAGATTCTAGGATCTTCATTAGTGAGGTTAAATTATTATAGATGTCTTTTTCCTTTTTTCCTGTAATCTCTAGTCTGAATGGTTCTTCTATATGAATAGTTTGGTGATCGGATTTGGATGTTATGAACATAGGCAAAATAGGGGCACCTGTCTTTTTAGAAAAGACAACCGGGCTCTTGTATGTAGGTACAGCATAGCCGAAAAAGTCAATCATTGCTTTGTGTTTTGGGGCATTTTGATCCAGTTGTAGATAAAGTACCCCGCCCTGTCTTAGCCATCTTAGGGCCAAGTAGGGTGCGTGTTTATCAGTTGCATCAATAAAGTTAATCCCTGATTTTTTCTTCAATATTTGGATAAGTCTAGCCAAAATGGGATTATGCGGGTCTTTGGCAATCACAGCTACAGGGTAACCCCTCTTTGCCAATAGTGTGGTCATCAATGGAAAATTGCCTATATGTGCACTTACTGCCACTACACCCCTCTTTTTAGCAAATGCCTCCTCTAAGTTTTCTTCTCCTATAATCTCTATGTCTTTTTTACAAATATCTGTTGAATATAAGCACTTAATGAGCCAAAGGAAACCAATACATATTTTGCTTAAATTTTCTTTTAAAATATAATCCTTCTCTTTTTCTGTAAGCCTTTTTTGAAACACTAAATCCAAATTTGCCTTTGCAATCCTTTTTCTTTTCCCCATAAATAGGTATGCAAGATAGGCAATCAGTCTTCCTGAAAACCTAATAAACGACATCCTTTTAAAGATATCCTTTTTGTTAAGCCTTGACAAGGATAGGTATTTTATTTAGTATTATTGCGGTTGCCTGGGTGGCGGAATAGGCAGACGCAAGGGACTTAAAATCCCTTGGACCTCAGTGTCCGTGCGGGTTCGATTCCCGCCCCAGGCACTAATTTTAAAAACTTCTTTTATAATTTTAAATTCTTCTCCTAGCCTTGCCAGGCACTATGTAGGCCTGTTTAAAAGCCCTTGACATAGGAAATTGGCAAAAGTATAAGGGGAAAGGCAGGGGAGGAATGAGAGTAGAGGTAAATCTTAATGCAGAGTTTCCTTTAGTACTCCCCAAATCTCATAACCATATTCTGCAAGGATTTATTTATTCCCTCCTTGACCCCTTATTGAGGAGGAGGCTTCATAAAGAGGGCTATCCCTATGAGAAGAGGAGATTCAAGCTATTTACCTTTTCAAGGCTTTTGGGGAGGGTGAGGGTTGTCAAAGAAGACTTTGAGTTTAGCCCCCCTCTTAAACTAGTCATTTCTTCCCCAAAGGGTGAAATCTTACAGAGCCTTGCTGAGGGTCTCTTAAAATCGCCTGAATTTGTTTTAGGTAAGAACATAGTCTATATTGATTCTATAAATGTGGCCGCAAGACCTTCTTTTAATAATGAGGTAAAAATAAAGATGCTCTCTCCTGTAACTGTCCGTAGCACCCTCTATGGAGCAGATGGTTCTAAAAAGAGTTATTACTACTCGCCCTTTGAAAGAGAATTTTGCAGGCTTATAAGGGAAAATCTGAGAAAAAAATACAAGATTGTATTTGATAAAGATCTAGGTCATAATTTTGAATTTAGTATTAAGCCTGAAAAGGTTCCACCTTCTTGTGAAAAGGTAATCAAGGCCTGGATGGGGACCTATACACTAAAAGGGGACCCTAAAGTTATCCATCTTGCCTATGATGCTGGTTTAGGTTCTAAGAATAGCCAGGGATTTGGCTGCTTTGAAATAAAAAAATGAATTTTAAAGAAGTACTTTCCTATATAGCCAAAAATTTTGAAAAAAATAAGATTCGTTACGGACTAATAGGCGGCTTCTCCCTTGGAATTTTAGGGATTATACGTACAACTGTAGATTTAGACTTTTTAATAGACAGAAGGGATTTATCTAAAGTAGATAAAATAATGGAGGAAAAAGGCTATAGATGTGTCTTCAAAACAGAAAATGTCTCTCAATATATATCAGATGACCCTGATCTAGGTGAAGTTGATTTTTTGCATGCCTTTAGAAAATATTCCCTCAAAATGCTTGAGAGGGCCCTGAAGAAGAGAGTATTTAAGGATGAAATAACTGTAAAGGTATTAAGGCCTGAAGACATCATTGGCCTTAAAATTCAGGCATTGGTCAATGATCCTGAAAGAGAGCATAGGGAGTATGCAGATATAGGAGATATTTTATCTTTGTATGGAAACAAAATTGATTGGGGTATATTAAAAGAGTATTTCTCTTTGTTTAAATTAGAAAAAAAGTTTAAAGAATTGGAAGAAAGGTATAAAAATGTTAACTAAAGAGGAAAAAAAGGGAATTTTAGAAGATGCCTATTCCCTTGAAAGAAAAAGGGATTTTAGAAGGCTATCTCAAAGAAAACATGAGTTTTTTATAAAGAATGGAAAAGTAGACATGGAAAAGGTAATCTCCTTCATTGAAAA
>JAGGTC010000052.1 GCA_021163945.1 Deltaproteobacteria bacterium
GTTTAAGAAGTTTAGAAAAATTTAAGGATTTCTTAGCTAGAGTAGTAACATCCCTTAGTTTTTGACCAGTGATAACAGCTTTTAACCGTTCATCCTCAATTTTTGACCTTTTATCTTCCAAATCTAACCACTTATCTAATTTTATTTAACTTTTTTGAATATCTGGGCTAAAAGAGGATAAAAGATTTGACCTCACTGAGATGAAAATGTATTATAATAAAGATGGTTAGAAAAAAGGAAAATACCGCTACTGAGGTCCTGGTGGAGGAGCAGCGTGTGTTTAGGCCATTACCCGAGACCGTAGTTGAGGCAAACATAACCCCTAGTGAATATCGGAAGGCTATAAAGGAAGGAGAGAGAAATTTTGTTGAATTTTGGGAAAAGGCGGCCGAGGAATTGGAGTGGTTTGAGAAGTGGGATAAGGTCTTAGATGATAGCAATCCTCCATTTTATAGATGGTTTGTTGGGGCAAAATGTAATATTGTTTACAACGCACTAGATAGGCACATTAAGACATTTAGAAAGAATAAGATAGCCATTATCTGGCGGGGAGAGCCAGTAGGAGAGTATAGAAAGCTTACATATTATGAACTCTATCGCCAGGTAAATAAATTTTCTAATGCATTAAAGTCACTTGAGATCAAAAAAGGGGATAGAATAGCTATCTACATGCCAAATCTCCTCCAAACGGCTATTGCGATGTTGGCATGTGCCAAGATCGGGGCAGTGCATATGATAGTCCATTCAGGTTTCAGTGCCCATGCACTAAGGGAGAGGGTAAATGATGCAAAGGCAAGGGTGATAATTACAGCAGATGGTGTGTATAGAAATGGGAAGATCATCAATCTAAAAGAGGTAGTAGATGAGGCAATGATTGAATGTCCTACAGTAGAGCATGTAATTGTGGTCAAAAGGTCTGGCCAGCCTATAGACATGAGTGATGGAAGATATCTTTGGTGGGATGATTTGATGGAAGGTGCATCAGATGAGTGTGAAACAGAGATCTTGGATGCAGAACACCCCCTTTATATCCTCTATACATCAGGCACTACAGGAAAACCAAAGGGTGTACTTCATGTTCATGGTGGCTATATGGTTGGCATTTTTAGGACACTAAAGTGGGTGTTTGATATAAAAGAAACAGATATATATTGGTGTACAGCAGATGTAGGTTGGGTTACTGGACACAGTTATACTATCTACGCCCCACTTATCTGTGGGGGAACCACAGTAATGTATGAGGGGCACCCACTTTGGCCAAAACCGGATAGAATGTGGCAAATAGTTGATGAGTTTGGAGTAAATATCCTCTATACCTCCCCTACTACTATTAGGATGTTGAGACGTTTTGGCTCAGAGCTCCCAAGAAGGCATAGCCTTAAGACATTGAGGTTATTAGGGACTGTGGGTGAACCCATAAATTCAGAGGTATGGATCTGGTACTATGAAAACATAGGCAAGGAGAGGTGTCCCATTATGGATACTTGGTGGCAGACAGAGACAGGGATGTTGATGATTACACCAGTTCCAGTAAGCCTACTTAAGCCAGGTTCTACCTCTAGGCCATTTCCGGGAATTCATGTAGATGTGGTAGATAGGAATGGAAATCCAGTGCCCGTTGGCAAGAGTGGCTTCTTGGTAATAAAGAAGCCGTGGCCTGCAATGTTTCGTACACTTTGGGGAAACCCAAAGAGATATAAAGAGGAATATTTTGAGGTTATACCTGGGGGGGTTTATACAACAGGGGATTTGGCTAGGAGGGATGAAGATGGATATTTTTGGATTCAAGGAAGGGCAGATGATGTATTAAATATTGCGGGCTACCGTGTAGGTACTGTAGAGGTAGAGAATGTTGTTCTTTCCCATCCTGCCATAGCTGAGGCTGCCTGCATAGGGGTACCTGATCCCATAAAGGGAGAGACGGCCAAGATATTTGTAGTTTTAAAGAATGGATATCTCCCTAGTGATGAATTGGATAGGGAATTGAGGCAATTAATAATGAAGAGGCTTGGCCCTGTTGTCATTATAAAGGCCGTTGAGTTTGTTGAAAATTTACCCAAGACGAAGAGTGGAAAGATTATGAAGCGTGTCCTTAAGGCAAGTGAGCTTGGTATAGATCCAGGCGACTTGACTACATTGGCAGATTAAAATAAAAAGGTAAATTATTAGGAGAAAGGAGGTAGAGAAAAAAATGGAAGAGCGTGAAAGGATTTATGATGAGTTTGAGCACTATATAGTGCCCTCATCCTGGAAGGATAGGGTTTGGGAGATCGAAGATTACAAAAAGTTTTATGAAAGCACAATAAAAGATAAAGAGGCAATTGAAAAGTGGTGGGAAGGATGGGCAAATAAGCTATTTTGGTTTAAGAAGTGGGATAAGGTCTTAGATGATAGCAATCCCCCATTTTATAGATGGTTTGTTGGGGCAGAGACAAACCTTGCCTACCTTTGTTTAGACTGGCAAATTGAGCAAGGAAGAAAGAATAAGGTGGCACTTATATGGGAAGGTGAACCATTTGATGAGATGATAAGAAGACCAAAAGAGATGAGAAAGTTCACATTCTATGACCTATACAGGAGGACGAACAGAATTGCTTATGCCCTAAAGGAGAAGCTAGGTGTTAAAAAGGGTGAAATCCTGACATTCTATTTGCCCATGATCCCAGAGCTTCCAGAGTATATGTTGGCAGTGCAGAGGATTGGCGCCTCCCACAGCATCGTCTATAGTGGGTTTAGTGCACTTGCACTTGCTGAAAGGGCCATGGCTGCAGGTTCAAGGATAATTGTTACAGCAGATGGCCTTTATAGGAGGGGAAAAATAATTCCACTTAAAGAGGTTGTAGATGAGGCCATAGAGATATGTGAAGAAAGGGGACATAAGATAGAGAAGGTTATTGTGGTGAAGAGGACAAATAGGCCTGCTATACCTTGGAATAGGAGGAGGGACATCTGGCATCATGAATTTATAAGGTATATATCAGAGAATGTGAGGGTTGAAACAGAGAGGATGGGCTCAGAGGATATATCATATATCCTCTATACCTCTGGGACAACAGGTGCCCCAAAAGGGGCCCAGCACAGTATTGGGGGCTATGCTGTTGGTCTATATACGACCATGAAGCTCATTTTTGATATAAATCCTGATGATATCTATTGGTGTGCGGCAGATATTGGATGGGTTACAGGGCATTCATACATAGTCTATGGGCCCCTTATGACAGGGGCGACAGCTGTTATGTATGAAGGTGCCCCAGACTACCCAAAGCCGGATAGGTGGTGGCATATGATAGAGAGGTTTGGGGTCTCTGTATTCTATACTACACCAACTGCAGTAAGGGCACTGATGAAATTCCCACTAGATTATGTAAAAAAACATGACCTCTCAACACTAAGGATCATCCACTCTGTTGGAGAACCTATAAATCCAGAGGCATTTAGGTGGTATTACACAAATCTTGGCAGGGAGGATGTTGTGGCCTCAAGTACATGGTGGATGACAGAGACAGGGCAGATGCTAACCGGGCACTTTCCTGGTTTGGGGAAGATATTTCCGCTTAAACCAGGGACAAATGGCTATCCCATTCCTGGAGTCAAGTTGGAGGTAGTCGATGAGGATGGAAATCCTTGCGAGCCGGGAGAGAGGGGATACTTTGTTATAACATCCCCATGGCCAGGGATGTTTATGACACTCTATAAGGATCCCAAAAGGTACATTGATGTATATTGGTCAAAGTTCAATGAAAAGGGGATGTATTTTTATACTGGTGATTACGCTGTTAAGGACAAGGATGGGTATATATGGGTCTTGGGAAGGGCAGATGATGTCCTGAAGATTGCAGGTCACAGGATAGGGACAGCCGAGGTTGAGTCTGCTATGATCCTCCATCCAGCCGTTGCAGAATCGGCCTGCGTTGGAAGGCCCCATGAGATAAAAGGTGAGATCCCATACATATTTACTGTCTTAAAGCAAGGGTTTATACCAAGCCCTGATTTAGAAGGTGAATTAAAATCACACTTAAGGAATACCATAGGCCCAATTGTTGCATCTGATGCTACTGTACTCTTTGTTGATATGGTTCCTAAGACAAGGAGCGGGAAGATCATGAGGAGGCTCCTTAAGGCAGTTGTTAGTGGTGCACCCCTTGGAGACACAACAACCCTTGAGGACGAGGCAGCCGTTGAAGAGGCAGAGAAGGCATATGAATATCTAAAGAAGGCCATGGAAAAGGCAGAGAAGTAATATATAGCCCCGCTTTTGCGGGGCTATCTATTTTAGATGGATATAGACATATTGATCTACAAGGGGTTGATCTTAACCCCTAACTCCCACACTCCCTATCTAAATCCCGGGTATTTAGTTATTACCGAGGGGAAAATTGTGGATTTAGCAGCAGGGGACCCTCCTGAAAGTCTATTAAGACAGGCAAAAATGACTATTGATGCAAGGGATAAATTGGTCATGCCTGGGTTAATAAATGCCCATACACATGCTGCTATGAGCATATTTAGGGGTATAGTGGATGATTTGCCTTTAGATAACTGGCTTAAGTGTATATTTTCCTTAGAAAAGGAATTTGTGGATGAGGAATTTGTCTATTGGGGAAGCCTGCTCTCTGGGATAGAGATGATAATGAGTGGGACTACATGCTTTGCCGATGGATACTTTTATGAGGATAGTGTAGCAAGGGCATGTCTGAAGCTTGGTATAAGGGCAGTACTTTCACAAGGGGTCATTGATTTTCCTACACCAGATGTGCCAGAGCCAAGTGAAAATTTAAAGGTTGCAGAAAACTTCCTAAAGGCCTGGATGGGTCACTCACTCATTTCCCCTGCAATATTTGCTCATGCCCCCTATAGCTGTTCTTCTAAGACCATAAAGGGGGCAAAGGCCCTAACAAGGGATTATAAAACACTGTTTTTTATCCATGCAGCAGAGACAAGGTGGGAGGTGGAAAAGGTAAAAAGGGAATATGGAGAGACCCCTATATCCTATCTCTATAAATTAAATACCCTGGATGAGGATACAGTATTGGTACATGTAAATTGGATAAGTAGGGATGAAATTGAGATTTTAAAGGATACAGGGGCCAAGGTAGTCCACAATCCTGAAAGCAATATGAAGCTAGGTTCAGGGCTTTCTCCTGTACCAGACCTGCTAAAGGAGGGTATTATTGTAGGGCTAGGTACAGATAGCTGTGCCAGCAACAACAACCTTGATCTATTTCAAGAGATGGACAGCTGTGCAAAGGTACACAAGGGCTTCAGGAAAGACCCTACTGTTATGCCTGCAGAAGAGGTATTAAGTATGTCCACATGCTATGGGGCAAAGGTCTTGGGATTGGAAGAAAGGATAGGCTGTTTGGAAAAGGGGAAAGATGCAGACATTACCTTAGTAGACCTAAACCACACCCACCTCTTTCCTATCTATAACCCCTATTCTCATATTGTCTATGCAATGAAGGGGACAGATGTAAATACGGTCATTGTAGAAGGAAAGATCATTATGGAAAATAGGAAGATTACCTCGCTGTCTATTCAAGATGTTATAGAAAATGTAATTTTACTGAGTAAAAAAATAAGAAAATGGCGGAGAGAGTGGGATTCGAACCCACGGTAGGTGTTACCCTACGCTCGCTTAGCAGGCGAGCGCCTTCGTCCACTCGGCCATCTCTCCAGCGGAGGGAGCAGGATTCGAACCTGCGGGGTCATTTGACCCAGCGGTTTTCAAGACCGCCGCCTTAAACCACTCGGCCACCCCTCCATAAAATAATTAACATGCCTTTGAGGATGAGTCAAGATATCTTTTGCCCAATCATCTGCCAATTGATAAATCTTTTCTTTGGAAAGATTTTCTAAAAATGGGATTTTTTTTATAGGAATATGGGAAAACTCCTTTATATCTAAAGACAATGGTAACAGACCAGATTTATTCATCAATATCAATTTGATATGAATGTTAATATTTGATAATGCATTTTTTATACGTATACCCTCCATCAGGGACAATCTATCTGGATTGACTACCAGTATAAAAATAGATTTTTCTTTAAAAGTTTTGATTAGAGAATCCACCAATGCCTTCTGGGCCATAATCTCCTTTAGCACCTTGTCCTTTTTTTTATCAATAGCCACATTTTTTGCAAAATACTCCTTCCCCTTAATCGCAGAGATGGCAGCCCTCCTATCCAGGATCCTATACCTCAAATCCCTAAGTCCTTCTAGCCAGGTACCTGTAATAAAGGGGAGGTTAAATATCTTTAGCATAAGGCCAGTTGGTGGTGTGTCTATAATAATGTAGTCCATATCCCTATGCCTATCAATAATATCATTTAGTCCATGCATTATGGCAGATTCTTCCATACCTGGGGCATTTTTTATCACCTCAAACATCCTATCCAAATTTATGATTTTAAGGTAACTATAGGTACTTTTTATCTCCTCAATTATCTTCCTAAGAAATCTTCTTAAATAGGACTCCACATCCACCTCTTCTACAAAGAGGCCATGCTCTATCTCCCTTTCCCCTAAAAAGGGTGGACAACCGATGATATCACAGATATTGTGTGCAGGGTCAATAGATGCAAAATAGACACTCCTTTTTTGTCTAGATAAATAATAGGCAAGGCTAGTGGAAAGTGCGGTCTTCCCTACACCCCCCTTGCCCACAAAAAAGAATACCCTTTTCATAGATCAGCCATGTCTGCCCACTCTGCCAGCTTATCATCCAAACTTTCTGATTTTGAGAGCATGACTAAGACCTCCCTCTCCAAATAAGGGAGTAGAGATAGGCCTATATAAGAAGGCAGGATTGGAAATCCTATAATTGAACCAAAGATAAGCAGTGCAAATCCATTTTCCATATCCTCTAGCTCCCTTTCTAGGATATCTGTACTTCTCCTCTTAAGGCCTTCACCTAAAAACTTTATGCGCAGGTAAAGGGCCCTCCAAAGCCTATTCATATTTAGCCCTTTGATTTGAAGAAATCATAAATTAATAAGATATTTAAGATAAACATAGCAATTATTATACCTCCAATTATATAGGCCTGTATAGGGCTAGTTTTCATAAAGCTTGGTACACATACAAACATATACCAAATCATGGCCACTGAGACAGTGATCCACAAAAACAGCGCAGGGATTAATGTGTTTAGACCCCTTTGTTTTTGTACATGTATAAGAAAGGCCGCGGCGGTAAATAAGGCAATGGCAGCAAGCATCTGATTGGCACCACCAAAGGCAGGCCAAAGCACACTCCAGGCACCTGTAAGGGCCAATAGGATACCAAGTGTGGCCGGGATGGCTGAGGCAACCCATCGATTTGTAATAAACCGAGAGAATTTGGGTAATTTGTCCCTTAATGGTTCAAAAATCTCTATCAAGGTATATCTAGCCAAGCGGTTAGTAGTATCTAATGTAGTCATAGCAAATTCAGATACCCACAAAGCAGCCAGAATCATCATGAGCTCCTTTGGCAATGCCAGTGTTCTATAAATGGCCTCAGCATAGGCCTTAGAAAAGATACCTACCGGCCCACCTACAGCCTTTATGGCATCTGTATAATTTGAGGCTGCAAAACTGCCAAGGAAAGCAGGCCCATAGGCAGCAATTACTACAACAACCAATGTAGAGAGGAAACCCTCTGTGAGCATACCACCATATCCAATAAACAGGCCATCGGATTCCCTTTCAAGCTGTTTAGAGGTAGTGCCTGAGGCCACTAGGGAATGAAAACCAGAGAGGCTACCACAGGCAATGATTAAAGGGATTGCCGGCCAAAATGGTGTGGATTTCCCAGCAATAACCTTGGCATTAAAAGTAGTAAATGCTGGCAGGCCAAGCCTTGTAAATGAAAAGATCATGGCAATTCCACCCAATACCAATCCAAATATTAGGAGCCAGGCATTTAGATAATCTCTTGGCTGAAGGAGGACATTTACAGGGATAGAGGCAGCAATAATAATATAAACAAAAATAATAATCATCCAGGTCTGATAACTTGCCTTAAAAGGAGAGATTTTTCCTAAGAAAATAGCCAAAATCAACATAAAAATGCCAATTGCTGTAGCCAAATAAAACTTCATCCTAATGCGATAAAGCAACATTCCCAATATAATAGCAGAAAAGATTATCAAAAATTGGGTAGTTGGGACAGAGGGCTGGGCTACATAAACATTTCCAACTACACTAGAAAATGCAGCCACAAGTAAGATAAGTACAAAAAATACAAAGATAGAGAATATATACCTTGTCCTCTTTTTTATTAGCCTTCCAGCAATCCATTGGACAGAATGGCCATCATACCTTACAGAGCCCATCAAAGAGAGGTAATCGTGTACTGCCCCAATAAATACATTTCCAAACCATATCCAAAGCAGTGCCGGTAGCCACCCCCATGCAAGGGCAATGGCCGGGCCAACAATAGGGGCTGCCCCTGCAATGGAGGCAAAGTGATGCCCAAAGAGGACATACCTGTTGGCAGGCACAAAATCAATACCATCATATAGGCGAACTGCCGGTGTGGCCCTTTTCCCTGTTCCTACTTGTCTTTTTAAATGCCTTCCATAAATTTTGTAAAAAGCAAAATAGATGCCAATAGCCAGTGCAATTGCAATTGTAGAACTCATTTTTTGTATATTAAATGCGCAATTTTGGCTGCTATTATGCCCAATATCGCACCTATGACTACATCTGTTACATAGTGATACCTTCCATAAATTGCCCCAAGCATTATCAAGATAGCCAGGATTAGCATAATGGGATAGATCCTTCTAAAATACCTCTTTGTCACAAGTGTAGATGCAACGGCCATAGCCACGTGTGAACTTGGCATTGCCCCACCTCTTAGGGCAAATGTCTCCATAAGCTGTGCTTGAATTTTGGGTATGAGATAGCCTTGAAGCGGGGCCTTAAATTGCCCTGCCAGGGCAAACCTAGGACTTGCTACAGGAAAGAGGATAAAGCCCAAAAATGAGATATAATAAACTAGGGCCATAGAAAATATGAGTTCCTCTAAACCATCTCTCTTACAAAAATAAAACACAAATGGGGGGATGAGGAAAAAGAGGTAATAAGAGATGTATCCAAACGATAGAATCTCTGTAAGCCACGGACAGGCAAACTTCTCCAGATATATATTAGGGAGTACTCCAAATAAGCTAAATTCCCACTTTTGTACTAGATGGTCAAAGAATCCAGGAAAGATTACATGTAAATAGGTCCTTGTCTCCTCATAGAGTTGGGGGGTAGAAAACCATGGATAAAAATAGCTCACAAATTCAACTACCTTATTGGGGTAGCGTTTTCTAATAATACCAAGCAAAAAGATAAAAATTGTAAACATAAAGTGTGCAAAAAAATAGAGATACCAGTGGGGCAAAAACGGTCTAAATAGGAGGGTAATAAAGTTTAAGCTCAACAGATAATATATAGTGATTATGTCTACGGGCCTAAGCATTTAAACTAATGGTTAAAGAGACCAAACTTGGGAGGGGAAAGTTCAATTAAAAGAGGGCCTTCTATTTTAGGCCCTCTTTTTTATTTTTTAGAGAGGGACATTTCCACAGTGTTTACAAACCCAAATTTTTTTCTCATCATCATACCTTCCATATGTCCACAACCCACAGTGGGGGCAGAAAAACATAGTTTTGTCCCTAAAGCCTGTCATAATAGCTGTGTTTAGTTTTTCTTTTAAATCCTTTAATTCATTCTTAAGCTCATCAAGCTCCTCTTTTGTTACTAATGTTACTGCCATGATTCCCCTCCTTCTATTTTTTCTCATGAAAATATAATAATATATCCTAAAAGTCAAGCTAAAAAATTGTTGACATTTGATGTATTGTATGTTAAAGTGGATAATGCAATTCTATAGTTTTAGTTTCCGTATTTAAAAAGGAGGACATATGGGGGGAGGCAGAAAGTTATATGAGGGGCTTAGGATGGCGGCCATAGCGCACGCCAGGTGGGAAATTCAGACCTCTCAAAATATCCTAAGGAGCAAAAAGAGGCTTTTGATCCTAGGGCTGATGATACTTCCCATAATACTTGTCTCCATTGCATTTGCTGCTGATTTGCCGGCAATCTTAGGGGGTAAAAAGGCATATTGTCCAGCATTTTACTCACTTTTTATCTTTTTGATATCTATTATTATAGGTCTTATTGCTGGTCTGATTACCGGGTGCATTGGGGCTGGTGGTGGATTTATAATTACCCCAGCACTTATGAGTGCTGGTGTAAAGGGGATCCTTGCCGTGGGGACAGATCTATTTCACATATTTGCCAAGGCCATAATGGGTACTGCGGTTCACAGAAAACTGGGCAATGTCTCTCTAGGGTTGGCAGTAACATTTGTAATAGGTTCTGTTATAGGTGTGTCTATTGGGGGTCTTATAAATAGGGCCCTTTATGCCATTAGTCCAGTATTAAGTGATGCATTTATAAGTGCAGTTTATGTGTTTATGCTGGGTTTTCTGGGTTTCTATGCCATGTATGATTTCCTTAGGTTAAGGAAGGCAGGAAAGGAGGTAACGGCCCACGATGGTGGAGCACCAAAGGGGGTTACTACTACTACTGGAATTGCTATGAAGCTACAATCAATAAACATACCCCCAAGGATAGCATTTGATTTTGATGTAGTTCCAGGTGGAAGAAGGATATCAGCAATATTTGTAGCGGCCTGTGGATGGGTGGTGGGATTTGTGGCGGCAATAATGGGTGTTGGAGGTGGATTTTTGACATTTCCCATGTTTGTTTACCTGCTGGGTGTATCCTCATTTACTACTGTAGGGACTGATATACTTCAGATAATCTTTACTGCAGGCTATGCATCTATCTCTCAGTATGCCGTCTATGGTTTTATATTCTATACCCTGGCTACTGGTATGCTTTTGGGCTCACTTCTTGGCATCCAGGTTGGGGCACTCACCACAAAGGTCGTAAAGGGGATGTACATTAGGGGGTTTTATGCAACTGCTATCATTGCAGGCTTTCTAAACAGACTTCTGGCACTGCCCTCAAAGCTAAGAGGGTTGGAGGTTCTTATGTGGCCAAAGTCTTTGGTAAATTTCTTAAATACTGCGGGGATTATAATATTTTTTGCCATTGTTGGTACATTTGCACTTTGGGTGCTCAGTAAATTCTTGGGAAACCTAAAGAGTCTAAAGGAGGGATAAAATGGTAGAACACAAAAAGGAGTTTACTATAGGGATAATCCTTGCCATATCGTTTTTTACAGTACTTTTCATTATATACTCACCAGTATTTCCTGGTAAGAAAAATGGCCTGGAGTATGCCGATATGCTTTTTAATAGGATTGCAAAGGGCTCAACATACTATATCCCAGATATTATGAAAAAGAATGAAAAATTTGTAGGAAAAGGGATTGATGTATCAATTACTGTGAAAGGCGCTGAAGAGGCTGAAAAGGTAAGCAGGCTTTATTTAAAGGCCGGTGCAGACGTCACTGTTGAAGGAAATAAGATAAAGATAGCTGGTGACCTTGGGACTATACTTAAAAGTGCACTTGCTGACTCTGATGCCATGTTTAAGAATAAAGGTAATGAGGTATCTGAAAGGTATGGATATGATGAGAAGGAGGCCACATACTACTGGTGGCTCTCACTTAAGGCTATAGATAAAGCACTCAAGAAACAAAAGAAATTTGCAGAGGCATCCTTTATATCAGATGTGGTAAAGAAGGCTGTTGAGCCAGGGTATAACTTCTATGGGATAGAGGGGGAGAGCGCCAGAGAACATGCAGGAATCTTGACATTTTCCCTGGTATTTTATGTCATTTATACCCTTTGGTGGGGATATGCCATCTACTTCCTATTTGAGGGTTTTGGCCTCAGGATGGTTAAGGCCAAGGAGAAAAAAGAGGTCTAGACTCTAAATATAAATCACGTCTATTTTTTGGTGACAGAGATAGGATAATTGTCTCCAAATATCTGACACCTATCTATTTTAAATAGTGTTTTATAAGGATTTTTCAGTTGGCACACTTTTTGAGTCTTTGACAAGACAATGGAGGATTTTAAATAAATGTTAAAAAAGGAGGGTATATGAGGAAATTATATGAGGGGCTTAGGATGGCGGCCATAGCGCACGCCAGGTGGGAAATTCAGACCTCTCAAAATATCCTAAGGAGCAAAAAGAGGCTTTTGATCCTAGGGCTGATGATACTTCCCATAATACTTGTCTCCATTGCATTTGCTGCTGATTTGCCGGCAATCTTAGGGGGTAAAAAGGCATATTGTCCAGCATTTTACTCACTTTTTATCTTTTTGATATCTATTATTATAGGTCTTATTGCTGGTCTGATTACCGGGTGCATTGGGGCTGGTGGTGGATTTATAATTACCCCAGCACTTATGAGTGCTGGTGTAAAGGGGATCCTTGCCGTGGGGACAGATCTATTTCACATATTTGCCAAGGCCATAATGGGTACTGCGGTTCACAGAAAACTGGGCAATGTCTCTCTAGGGTTGGCAGTAACATTTGTAATAGGTTCTGTTATAGGTGTGTCTATTGGGGGTCTTATAAATAGGGCCCTTTATGCCATTAGTCCAGTATTAAGTGATGCATTTATAAGTGCAGTTTATGTGTTTATGCTGGGTTTTCTGGGTTTCTATGCCATGTATGATTTCCTTAGGTTAAGGAAGGCAGGAAAGGAGGTAACGGCCCACGATGGTGGAGCACCAAAGGGGGTTACTACTACTACTGGAATTGCTATGAAGCTACAATCAATAAACATACCCCCAAGGATAGCATTTGATTTTGATGTAGTTCCAGGTGGAAGAAGGATATCAGCAATATTTGTAGCGGCCTGTGGATGGGTGGTGGGATTTGTGGCGGCAATAATGGGTGTTGGAGGTGGATTTTTGACATTTCCCATGTTTGTTTACCTGCTGGGTGTATCCTCATTTACTACTGTAGGGACTGATATACTTCAGATAATCTTTACTGCAGGCTATGCATCTATCTCTCAGTATGCCGTCTATGGTTTTATATTCTATACCCTGGCTACTGGTATGCTTTTGGGCTCACTTCTTGGCATCCAGGTTGGGGCACTCACCACAAAGGTCGTAAAGGGGATGTACATTAGGGGGTTTTATGCAACTGCTATCATTGCAGGCTTTCTAAACAGACTTCTGGCACTGCCCTCAAAGCTAAGAGGGTTGGAGGTTCTTATGTGGCCAAAGTCTTTGGTAAATTTCTTAAATACTGCGGGGATTATAATATTTTTTGCCATTGTTGGTACATTTGCACTTTGGGTGCTCAGTAAATTCTTGGGAAACCTAAAGAGTCTAAAGGAGGGATAAAATGGTAGAACACAAAAAGGAGTTTACTATAGGGATAATCCTTGCCATATCGTTTTTTACAGTACTTTTCATTATATACTCACCAGTATTTCCTGGTAAGAAAAATGGCCTGGAGTATGCCGATATGCTTTTTAATAGGATTGCAAAGGGCTCAACATACTATATCCCAGATATTATGAAAAAGAATGAAAAATTTGTAGGAAAAGGGATTGATGTATCAATTACTGTGAAAGGCGCTGAAGAGGCTGAAAAGGTAAGCAGGCTTTATTTAAAGGCCGGTGCAGACGTCACTGTTGAAGGAAATAAGATAAAGATAGCTGGTGACCTTGGGACTATACTTAAAAGTGCACTTGCTGACTCTGATGCCATGTTTAAGAATAAAGGTAATGAGGTATCTGAAAGGTATGGATATGATGAGAAGGAGGCCACATACTACTGGTGGCTCTCACTTAAGGCTATAGATAAAGCACTCAAGAAACAAAAGAAATTTGCAGAGGCATCCTTTATATCAGATGTGGTAAAGAAGGCTGTTGAGCCAGGGTATAACTTCTATGGGATAGAGGGGGAGAGCGCCAGAGAACATGCAGGAATCTTGACATTTTCCCTGGTATTTTATGTCATTTATACCCTTTGGTGGGGATATGCCATCTACTTCCTATTTGAGGGTTTTGGCCTCAGGATGGTTAAGGCCAAGGAGAAAAAAGAGGTCTAAAAAGACTAAGGAGGTGTGCAATACATTAGGAGGATAAGATGGAAGAAGAAAAACAAAAGATAATAGATTTTTTGAAGGGTATTGGAGGAAAAGGAGTGGCCACCCAGGCAGAGATTGCTAAAGGCACTGGGATAGACAGACGCACTGTCATGAAACTAATAAAGGAACTAGAAAAGGAAGGCAAGGTAACCAGTGGGGGCAGGGCGGCTGGTGTAGGAGGATATAAACTGGTTGGCCGATAGAAAGTGAGATTTTTTAAAAAAATAATTAAGGAGGTATGCAATGTTAAAGATTGAAAGGCCTTTGCCTCACGGGGGAAGGCTGGTAGAGAGGGTTGTAAGGGACCCTAAGCTGGCAAAAAAGATGGCAAAAGGTTGTCCAGTCTATGATATCAAACCTACGCTTCACTTTGAGACAG
>JAGGTC010000027.1 GCA_021163945.1 Deltaproteobacteria bacterium
TGGGGCGGCTGGACCTACTACCAGTTCACGCTTAGACGCCTATACCCCAATACTGCTCAAGGCCGGCTTAAAGGGAATGATTGGAAAGGGGAAAAGGGGTAAAAATGTAATAGATGCTATAAAGGAGCATAGGGCCATCTATTTTGTAGCAAGTGGTGGGGCAGGGGCACTACTCTCTAAGCATATATACGAAGTAAAGCTTATAGCCTATCCAGAATTGGGACCAGAGGCCATCTATAAGTTTAAAGTGAAGGATTTGCCACTTTTTGTAGGTAATGATATATATGGAAACGATTTATATGAAATGGGAAGATTGAGGTATCAGCGTGCGACTTGTCCTTAAATCAGAGACAGATGTCCTAAAGAAGGTGGAGGAAATTAGTGGGCAAAATGTATTTTCCTGTTATCAGTGTGGGATGTGCTCTGCAGGTTGTCCCATGTCAGAGGAGATGGACTTACTCCCCAATCAGGTAATAAGACTCTTACAAATGGGCGCATTTGATGAAATATTGGGTTCAAGCACGGTTTGGCTATGTGCCTCTTGTTACACATGCAGGGCCCGCTGCCCAAGGGGGGTAGATTTGGCAAGATTAATGGAGGCAGTAAGGCTTATAGTACTGCGTAAGACAAAGGATGACTATATCCCACCTGCAAGGATGGTAAAGGAAAAATTACCCCAAATTGCCCTAATAAGCGCCCTGCGTAAGTTTACAAGATGAAATTAGCTTATTTTCCTGGATGTACCTTAAAGACTACGGCAAAAAAATTAGAGACATCGGCCTTGGCCGTAGCGGAGACATTGGGCCTTAAAATAGAAGAACTGCCAAACTGGAATTGTTGTGGGACGGTGTATTCCCTGGCCTCTGATGATTTAATAAAACAACTTGCCCCTATCAGAAATCTGGCCCGTGCCCAATCTTTTGAATATAAGACAATCGTAACCCTATGTTCTATGTGTTATAATACCCTGGCCCAGTCTAATATCTTGGTAAAGAATGATGGAGAGAAATTGAAGAAGATCAATGAATTTATGTCAGAGGAGGAGGACTATAGAGGTGAAGTAGAGGTAAAACACTTTTTGACCTTATTTAAGGAATTTGGCCTTGAAAACATAAAAAAAATTGTAAAAAAACCACTCTCTAAACTTAAGGTGGCCTGCTACTATGGCTGTCTTCTCCTTAGGCCAAAAAGGATAGGTATAGACGATTGTGAACAGCCCCATATTTTAGAAGAGCTTGTTTTGAGCCTAGGGGCAGAGCCCGTAAACTTTCCATACCAAGTAGAGTGTTGTGGCTCCTATCACACAGCTGTTAAGCCAGAGATCGTAGCCATGCGGGCATACCGCATACTAGAGAATGCAAGGGAAAATGGTGCGGATTTGGTAGTTACCAGTTGTCCACTTTGCTATTTCAACCTAAAGGATAGGCAAAGGGATGTAAAGAGGCTTTATGCGGGTTTTAAAGAAATGCCAGTTTTATATTTTACAGAAATTATGGCAGATGCATTAGGGATTACTTAAATGCGTGTTGGGGTATTTATTTGTCATTGTGGGAGAAACATTGCCTCTGTAGTAGATGTACATTGGCTTAAAAATGAGGCGGCCAAACTAAAAAATGTAGTCTTCTGTGAGGATTATATCTATCTCTGCAGCGAACCAGGACAAAAATTTATCTGTGAGAAGATCAAAGAACTAAATCTCACTCACATTATTGTTGCTGCCTGTACCCCAAGTTTGCATGGGGAGACCTTCTCTAGGACATTAGAAAGTGCTGGCCTAAATCGGTATCTTTTAGAGATTGCCAACATTAGGGAACAATGCTCATGGGTGCACCAAAATACACCAAAGATTGCCACAAAAAAGGCCTTAAAATTGATTGAGGCCGCCTTGGCCAAGTTGACATACGCCAAGCCACTTACCCCCTTAAGGGTACCAATGATAAGAAAGGCCCTAGTGATTGGGGGTGGGATAGCTGGGATCCAGGCTGCCTTGGATATTGCCAATGGCGGCTTTGAGGTCTACTTGGTAGAGAAGGAGCCATCTCTAGGGGGGCATATGGCCCAGTTGAGTGAGACATTTCCTACTCTAGACTGCTCCTCCTGTATCCTTACCCCAAAGATGGTAGAGGTAGCCCACCACAAAAATATTCATCTCTTTACATATGCTGAGGTAAAGAACATAGAGGGGACAGTGGGAAATTTTGAGGTAACCATTCTCAAAAAACCACGCTATGTGTGGGAAGACAAGTGTACGGGTTGTAATGACTGCGTGGATGTGTGCCCAGTGATAGTGCCCAATGAGTTTGATCAGGGATTAGGGGCAAGAAAGGCCATCTATATCCCATTTCCTCAGGCAGTTCCCTTAGTCTATACTATAGATTTAGAAAATTGCCTAAATAGTAAAAAGCTCATTGTCTGTGAAAATTGTTTTAAGGCCTGTGGCCCCAGGGCCATTGATTTCCTCATGGAGGAAGAAGAGGTAAAGATAAAGGTAGGTGCTATTATAGTAGCTACAGGTTATGATTTAATACCCCTAGAGGCACTCCCGGAATATGGAGGGGGAAGGTATCAGGATGTAATTACTAGCCTTGACTTAGAAAGACTACTCTCACCCTCTGGCCCTACAGGTGGTGTGATAAGGAGGCCATCTGATGGAAAGATCCCAAAAAGCATAGTCTTTATCCAGTGTGCAGGTTCAAGGGACCCTGAGCATGGGCGGCCTTATTGCTCAAAGATATGCTGTATGTATACAGCAAAGCATGCACTGCTTTATAAACACGCAGTCCCAGAGGGAAAGGTCTATATATTTTATATAGACATTAGGGCCGCAGGTAAAAGATATGAGGAGTTTGTGCAGAGGATTGTGGAGGAAGAAAGGGTACTGTACTTAAGGGGGAAGGTCTCTAAGGTCTTTCGAAAGAATGAAAAATTGGTGGTCTTAGGTGTAGATACACTGACGGGTAGGACAGTAGAGATAGAGACAGATATGGTGGTAGTAGCACCGGCCATTATATCAAACAATGGAGGGAAGGCACTGGCCCAAATACTAAAGACACCCATAGATGAATTTGGATTTTTCACGGAGATTCATCCAAAATTAAGGCCAGTAGAATCTCCAGCAATAGGTATCTATTTGGCTGGTGCAGCCCAATCCCCAAAGGATATTTCAGAATCAGTGGCCCAGGCCAGTGCGGCTGCTAGTAAGGTATTGGCATTATTTTCTCAAAAGAGGATTGCCTTAGAGCCCATTAAGGCAGAGGTGGATGTAAAGCTCTGTAAGGGCTGTGGCATTTGTGTAAAGACATGCCCATTTGGTGCTATCAAAATCATAAAAAAGAAGAAGAAAAAATATGCACAGGTAAGTAAGGCTGTATGTCAAGGGTGTGGCAGTTGTATGGGTGCTTGTAAATTTAGGGCTATAAATGTGGCCCATTTTACACTTAAACAGTTATTTTCACAGGTAGATGCCCTGTTAGAAGGATAAAGATGGCATTGGCACAACGTAAACCATTAAATCTGGAAAAGTTTAAAATACCAAGGGGCAGAGTAATAATATTTGAAGAACTATGCAAGGGATGTGAGCTATGCATTGAATACTGCCCTAAGCAGATATTAGAGCTTTCAGAGGACTATAACGAAAGGGGTTATCATTATCCTGTCTTAAAGTCTGGTATGGAGGATGAATGCATTTATTGTCTGTTTTGTCAGGAGGTCTGCCCTGATTTTGCTATATTTAGTGAGAAGGTAGAGGGGGAGGGACATGGCTAAAGATGTATTAACTGGTATACATTTTTTGAGTGGAAACTATGCCTGTGTAGAGGGGGCTATCGCCGCAGGCTGTCGCTTCTATGCAGGTTATCCTATTACACCATCCAATGAGATTGCAGAGAGGATGTCTGTAAGGTTGCCCCAGGTAGGGGGTGTCTATATCCAAATGGAGGACGAGCTTGCCTCAATGGCTGCCTTGGTAGGTGCAAGTTGGGCAGGGGCAAAGCCCATGACTGCCACCTCAGGTCCTGGTTTTAGTCTTATGCAGGAAAACATTGGCCTTGCCGCAATGATGGAGACTCCTTGTGTTGTAGTAGATGTAATGAGGGGTTCGCCATCTACGGGGCTCCCCACGGCAGTAGGTCAAGCCGATGTCATGCAGGCACGTTGGGGTAGCCATGGAGATTATGAAATAATTGCCCTATCCCCAAGTTCACCGCAAGAATCCTTTGATTTCACTATAAAGGCCTTTAATCTTGCTGAGAGATGGCGTGTACCTGCCATAGTACTTTTGGATGAGGTAGTTGGACACATGTGGGAGAGGGTAGTTATTCCCCCAAAGGAAGAAATAAGACTTGTCTTTAGAAAGAGGCCAAGCAAGCCAAGGGAGGAATTTCTCCTCTATAAGGCAGATAAGGATTTGGTGCCAGAGATGCCTATAGCAGGGGAGGGCTATAGGTTTCATACTACAGGTCTCACCCATAACATAAAGGGGTATCCAGATACAACGGCAAGGGCACAGGCCCCCCTTGTTAGAAGGCTAGTAGATAAGATTAGGAAAAATGCAGAAAAAATCATAGATATAGAAGAACATTATATAGAAGATGCAGAGGTAATCTTAATAAGCTATGGCATATCATACCGTGTCTGTCAGTATGTGTTGGATAAAGTGCGTTCTGATGGGCTAAAGGTTGGCATTATCAAGCTAAATACAATTTGGCCATTTCCAGAGAGGAGGATCCAAGAGTTGGCCAAGCAGATTAGGGCATTTATTGTAGTGGAGATAAACTTGGGTCAGATAGTATTTGAGGTAGAAAGGGTGGCACATGGCCAGTGTGAAACTATATTGGTCCCCCATGCTGGGGGCCATATACATGACCCAGAGGATATCTATAATGTAATAAAAGATCTCTTTTAATTTAAGGAGTAGATTATGCAAATAAAAAAGGAGCATCCCTTAGAGAGACTTTTGCGGAGAGAAAGGATGCCTCACATCTTATGTACTGGCTGTGGTATTGGCACTACAATGGCAAATTTAGTAGAGGCACTGGAAGAAGGAGAATTTGATTTGGATAAAATTTCTGTGGTCTCGGGGATAGGTTGTGCTGGGCGGGTAGCTGGCTATTTAAATCTGGATGGTTTCCACACTACACATGGAAGGCCTATTGCCTTTGCTACTGGACTCAAACTTACAAATCCTGATTTAACTGTAATTGTATTTAGTGGGGATGGGGATCTGGCAGCCATTGGTGGCAATCATCTTATCCATGCAGCAAGAAGGAATATAGATATAAAGGTTATTTGTATAAATAATTTCACCTATGGGATGACAGGTGGACAACTTGGTCCTACTACCCCCTCTGGTACCTGGAGCAGCACATCGGTCTATGGAAACTATGAGATACCATTTAACTTACCATATCTTCTATGTGCTTGTGGTGCAACTTATGTAGCACGATGGACATCTGCCCATGCCCATCATATAAAAAATTCTATTATTGAGGCCATGCACCATAAGGGATTTTCATTTATTGAGGTAATCTCTGCCTGTCCAGTATATTGGGGGAGGAAAAATAAACTTAGGACAGGGAAGGATATGGTAAAGTTCTTCCTTGAACATACAGAGATAAAACGACATCCTGACCCAAGAGATGCCCTTATTCAAATGGGCACACCCATTCTCTGTGGTGTATTTGTAAATGAGAAAAGACCTGACTATTTAGACATGATGAAGGCCCAACTCTCTAAAAAATTAGGTATCTCTGAATTTAGGGGGGATGGAAAGGTAACCCTACCAGAGGAAGAGAAAAAGGTAGTTTCTGAAATGAGGCCACCAAAGGAGATAAAACTTACACAGATTAAATTGGCAGGTTTGGGGGGGCAGGGGATCGCCCTCTTAGGCTTAATAATGGGCAGGGCGGCCTCTATCTTTGAGGGTTATAGCACTGTCTATACCCAAGAGTATGGCCCTGAGGCAAGGGGGGGTGCCTCTAGCTCTGGTTTGATTATCTCTTCAAGGGCAGTCAATATGCCTTATACCACAGCACCAGATATCTTAGTGATCATGGCCCAAGGGGCGTTTAGAAAATATAGAAAAGACATAAGGGAAAATAGCATTATTTTCATTGATAAAGACCTAGTAAGGCCAAAGAATATACCTAATTCAGTAAAGGTATATGCCATCCCCGCTACAAGGATGGCTGAAAAATTGGGCAGGGCCTTAGTAGCAAATATCGTTATGCTTGGTTTCTTTACTGCCATAACTCCATATTTTAGTGTAGAGAGTGCAGAAAAGGCAGTAAAAATGTCTGTACCTAAAGGCACTGAGGAATTTAACCTAACCGCATTTAAAGAAGGTTATGAATATGGGAGGCAGTATGGAAGGGCTTAAGTACGCTGTAGGGGATAGGACAATTGTAGCAGAAGGTGCAAAGTTAATACCCATTTATGTTATGGGGAAGAGATATGAGGTGCCAGAGACCCTTACCATTATGAAGGCCTTAGAGTATGTAGGATATCGTTTTATCCGCGGTTGTGGTTGCAGGGCGGGTGCCTGTGGGGCCTGTGTGACGGTATATCGAACAGCTGGGGATTACCGCCTAAAATTTGGATTGGCCTGTCAAACAGTAATAGAACCAAATATGTATTTGGTTCAAATCCCATTTGTCCCTGCAAACAAGGCCATTTATGACATCAATCAACTCTCTCCTGATATATTTACCTTTGAGAAACTATACCCTGAGACATTCCGCTGCCTTGCCTGCAATACCTGCACAAAGGCCTGTCCTATGGATATCCCTGTTATGGACTGTATCCAGTCATTAATTCAGGGGGATATAAAAAAATGTGCTGAACTTTCTCACCCCTGCATTATGTGTGGTATGTGCAGTCTACGCTGCCCAGCAGAGATACAGCACCCATTTGTCACCCTATTGGCACGCCGACTCTATGGCAAATATCTAACACCAAAGGCAAAACATCTAGAAAAGAGGATAGAACAAATAAAAAAGGGGATGTTTGACTGGATGCTGGATGAACTTATGGAGATTCCCTTAGAGGATTTAAAGGAGCGCTATACAGAGAGGGAATTTGAGCCAGAACCATATGATCCAGACTGGCATCCAAAAGATAGAAGATACCTTATAATTGAAGAAGATTAATAGAGATTTTAGAGGGGTAATCATGGGAGGATATCCAGAAATTTTACAAGAGGCCTTGGCAAGGGTAGAAGAGACACGCCCAAAGCGCCTTGAGGCAGCAAAAAAGAAAAAATATTATCCAAAATTGTTACCAAGTGAGTATGAAGATGTCTTAAAAAAATACCACCCGGATTATAGGCCTGAGGGGAGACGTGTCTTAAAGATAGGGCCAAATAAGGGAGAAGAACTCCAAGTAGAATTGGTAGAGCTGTTAGAGGGAAGGCCATGGATTGAACCTGTGGATTTTTCATCCCGTCTAAGGAGCCCAGATTATACAACTGATGTATTGGTTATTGGGGGTGGGGGTGCAGGTAGTGCTGCCGCCCTTTTGGCCTCAGAAAATGGTTCTCAAGTGATGTTGGCTACCAAGCTCCGTCATGGGGATGCCAATACTATTATGGCTGAAGGGGGGATCCAGGCAGCTGATCTACCTTATGATTCCCCTTATTATCACTTTTTAGATACCATTGGGGGTGGTCACTTTACCAATGATAAGAGATTGGTAAGGGCATTGGTATTAGATGCACCCTTAGTCATTAAATGGCTAGAAGACTTAGGGGTAATGTTTGACAAAGAACCAGATGGGACTATGAAGGAGCTCTTTGGGGGTGGACTCTGTAGGAGGCGCATGCACTCCTCATCAGATAGGACTGGGGCAGAGATTATGCGGGTACTTCGAGATGAGGTAAGCAATCACAAGCAAGTCCAGATATTGGAGTTCTCACCAGCAGTAGAGCTCTTATTGGATGATGAGGGTATGATTGGGGGGGCTATCCTATATAACCTGGATGTCCAAGAATTTTTGGTAGTAAAGGCAAAGGCAGTTATTTTGGCTACCGGTGGTTATGGCCGTTTACATCTCCATGGTTTTGCTACTACAAATCACTATGGGGCTACAGGGGATGGTCTTGTCTTGGCCTACCGATTGGGGGTCCCATTAAAAAATCTGCACTATGCCCAATTTCACCCTACTGGGGCAGCCTTTCCTGAGCAGTGTGCGGGTATGCTTGTTACAGAAAAGGTACGCACCCTAGGGGCAGAGCCTGTAAATAAGGATGGAAATCGTTTCTGTCATCCCTTAGAGCCAAGGGATGTAGAAAGTGCCTTAATTATCAGGGAGTGTATAGAGAGGGGAAATGGTATAATTACCCCCACTGGAAGGGTAGGGGTCTGGCTTGATGTGCCTATGATTGATTTAATCTGGGGAGAGGGCACCACAGCAAAGGCGCTCTCAAGCAAATATCTTCAGTTTAAGCGATATGGGATAGATATCTCTAAACAGCCTATCCTGGTCTTTCCTACCCTCCACTACCAAAATGGTGGCCTATGCATCAATGAGTGGGGAGAGACCGTTGTACCTGGGCTATTTGCAGCAGGTGAGGTATCAGGGGGGATCCATGGAGACAACCGTCTTATGGGGAATTCCTTATTAGATATTAATGTCTTTGGCCGCAGGACAGGGATAAGGGCAGCACAATTTGCCAAGAATCGAGGGGAGGTAAAGGGCCTTAATTTAAGACACCTAGAGAGGTATTTAAGGGAATTAGATAAATTAGGGATCAAATCGAATAAAAAGGCCCCAATAATTTTACCAGACTATAGAAGTCCAGATAAAATAAAGACTTGAGGTGTATTATGAGTGATAAGTATGAACCATTAATTATTGGGTTTTTATGTAATTGGTGTGCATATGCAGCAGCTGACCTTGCAGGGACATCGAGGATGCAATACCCTCCAAATATACGGATTATAAGGGTTATGTGCTCTGCCATGGTACACCCAGATCTGGTAATACATGCCTTAAAAAATGGGGCAGATGGTGTACTTATAGCAGGCTGACGTCTGGGTGAGTGCCATTACCTGGAGGGTAATGTAAGGGCAAAGTCTAGGGCAGAGGCTATTTATTCAAAGATAAAAAAACTTGATCTAGAGCCAGAGCGCTTTAGACTGGAGTGGATAGCCGCGTCTGAGGCAGCTCGATTTGTGAATATAGTAAAGGATATGACTGATACCTTAAAGGCCTTGGGGGCAAACCCATATAAAAATAGGAGAGGAGATGAAGATTCACGAATATCAGGCAAAGGAGATATTTAGTAAATTTGGTATCCCTGTACCACCATCAAGACTGGCTACCACAGTTGAAGAGGCAAGGGATGGGGCAGTAGAGCTTGGTATGCCTGTGGCAATAAAGGCACAGATCCAGGCAGGTGGTAGGGGGAAGGCCGGCGGTGTAAAATTGGCAAATAACCTAAAGGAGGTAGAAGATATTGCTAAAGGACTATTGGGCAGGCCACTTATTACACACCAAACAGGTGCCCAGGGGAAAATTGTTCAAAAGCTACTAATAGAAAAGGCCCTTGAGATAAAACAAGAATTTTATGTAGGTTTGACCATTGACAGGAGTAAAAATTGCCCTGTAATGATGGTAAGTACAGCAGGTGGAATGGAGATAGAAGATATTGCTAAAGAGAGGCCAGAGCTTATCTTTAAGCAATTTATCGATCCACTCTTTGGCATCTTACCATACCAGGCCCGCAGTCTATGCTTTAAGTTAGGTGTAAAGGATGTTGGGGAGGTCTCTAAGCTGTTCTTTGCCCTTTATAAGATTTTTGTCCAATATGATTGCTCTTTGGCAGAGATAAACCCCCTTATTTTGACAGAGGATGAAAAATTTTTTGCCTTAGATGCAAAATTAAACTTTGATGATAGTGGCCTCTATCGTCACCCAGAGATAAAGGAGATGCTTGACCCTAGTCAATTGGACCCATTAGAGTATGAGGCCTCAAAGTATAGATTAAACTATGTAAGGTTGGATGGGGATGTGGGGATTATGGTAAATGGGGCAGGCCTGGCCATGGCCACTATGGATGTAATAAAACTTTCTGGGGCAAGACCAGCAAATTTTCTTGATGTAGGTGGTGGTGCAAATGTTGAGATGATAAGCAAGGGGTTTGAGATCCTACTCTCTGATAAGAATGTAAGATTGATTTTTATCAATATCTTTGGGGGGATTCTGAGGTGTGATACCCTGGCAAAGGGGCTAATTGAGGCAGCCAAACGGGTAAAGATTGATGTGCCCATCCTCATAAGGCTTGAGGGGACAAATGTGGAAGATGGACGCAAGATGTTAAATGAATCAGGCCTAAATTTCCTTGTAGCCAAGGACATTTATGAGGCTGCCAAGAAGATTACCGAAATTCAAAAAACTTAGACCATCCTGGAGGGTTTATGGCTATCTTGGTAGATGAAGATACAAGGGTCTTGGTACAGGGAATAACAGGAAAAGAAGGTGCATTCCATACCAGACAGATGATAAGTTATGGAACAAAGGTAGTAGCAGGGGTTACACCTGGTAGGGGTGGGAAGAAGATAGAGGGGGTGCCAGTATTTAATACCGTGGAAGAGGCAATTGAAAAGACAGGGGCAAATGCCTCTGTGATCTTTGTCCCTGCACCCTTTGCCCCTGATGCCATATTTGAGGCAGCAGATGCAGGTATAAAGGTAATTGTCTGTATTACCGAAGGCATCCCTACCTTGGATATGGTAAAGGTAAAAAGGTACCTAAAAGATAAACCCCATGTAACCCTAATTGGCCCCAATTGTCCAGGGCTTATTGCCCCAGGGGTTAGGTGTAAGATGGGCATTATGCCAGGGCACATTCATGTCCCAGGCCCTATTGGTGTTGTCTCCCGCAGCGGCACACTGACTTATGAAATAGATTATCAGCTTACCTGCTCAGGTCTTGGTCAATCTACCTGCATAGGTATTGGCGGCGATGCCATTCTTGGCAGCAACTTCATAGACATCCTAAGGTTGTTTAATGAGGATGAGGAGACAAGGGGTGTGGTCTTGGTAGGGGAAATAGGTGGTACGGCAGAGCAAGAGGCAGCAAGGTATATCAAAAATCACTTCAGGAAACCTGTTGTAGCATTTATAGCCGGCCGCACTGCCCCAAAGGACAAAAGGATGGGACATGCAGGGGCCATTATCTCTGGTGGCCAGGATACAGCAGAGGAGAAGATAAAGGCACTTAGAGAGGAAGGGATATTTATAGCAGAGGACTTAGGAACCCTTGGAAAAACAGTAAAAGATGTAATGAGACTTTAGCATCCCACCTATTTTTATAAAGGTGAAAGAATATCTAAAATATCTGTTTTCATATCATTTACATATAGGCACGCTTGCCTGGCTGCTTATGCGTCTTTGTGGCATTGCCCTAGTCATCTACCTTTTTTTCCACCTCTGGGTTATATTTTGGTTTGGCAAGACCTTAACATCCTTTAGCATGCTCTTGCAGATGCGGGGGCAATTGTGGATGAAGACCTTAGAGACATTTCTCATTTGGGCAGTATGCTATCACGCAGGCAATGGTATAAGGCTTATCTTGATTGATCTTGGCATTGGCATTCGTTGGCAAAGGCAGCTGTTTGTAGCTGTTATTATGCTAAGTCTAATCTTAAGTACATTTTTTGTCTATCCAATTTGGCATGATTAGTTGGCTTTGGCAAAGGTTTAGTGGAATTGGTCTACTGGTATTGCTATTTATCCACCTAGATATCAGCCATCTGCAGCCCTTGAGTTATAAAGGTATGCAAGTGCATACATCCTCTCCTCCTTGGATATTTTTTGACCTTTGTTTATTGGGACTTAGCATATCCCATGGCCTAAATGGCCTTTGGCAGATTGGTCAGGAATATATATTAAACAAGGACTTGCGGAGGGTCTTGGCCTTTTGCCTATGGTCAACAGGATGTCTTCTATTTATTTTAGGCCTACTTATTTTATTTAGATGATAATACACAAACACCAAATAATCATTGTTGGTGCTGGGATTGCTGGTTTGGCGGCTGCCTTAGAGGCAGCTCAGGCAGGCAGTGATGTGGCTGTTGTTTCAAAGGTCTTCCCTACCCATTCACACTCTGTGGCTGCACAGGGAGGTACAGCCGCTGCCTTAGGTAATATGGAGGAGGACTCATGGGAGTGGCATTTTTATGATACTGCTAAAGGGAGTGATTTTTTAGGGGATCAAGATGCCCAGGCCCTTTTTTGTAAGGAGGCCATTGAGGCAGCCTATTTTTTGGAACACATTGGCGTCCCCTTCAGCCGCACAGAGGATGGTCATATCCTTCAGAGGCATTTTGGTGGCCATTATAGTAATTTTGGAAAGGGACCTCCAGTAAGACGGGCCTGTCTGGCAGCAGATAGAATTGGCCAGGCCATCCTTTATACCCTATTTGGCCAGTGTCTACACTTCAAGGTAAAATTTTATAATGAGTTTCTCATCACCCATATCCTTTTGCAGGATGAGGGGTGTAGTGGGGTAATGGGCTGGGATATAATTCATGGAGGGATGCATGCCTTCCAAGGAAAATTAACACTTCTTGCAACTGGTGGTTGCTCTCGCCTCTTTAAGATAACCACTAATTCAGCCATAAACACTGGTGATGGTATGGGGATGGTCTTAGAATCAGGCCTTCCTTTAGAAGACATAGAATTTATCCAATTCCACCCTACTGGCCTCTATCCCTGGGGATTCCTCATCAGTGAGGGTGTGAGGGGAGAGGGTGGCTATCTTATAAATCAAGAAGGTGAAAGGTTTATGAGAATATATGCCCCAGAAAGGATGGAGCTTGCACCAAGAGACGTTGTCTGCAGGGCCATTCAAAGTGAAATAGAGGCGGGACGTGGTATAGGGGGCAAGCCCTATGTCCACCTTGATATCACCCACCTGCCAGATGAGTTGATAAAGGAAAAATTACCCCAAATTCGTGAAATGGCCATAAAATTTGCCGGTATTGACCCAAAAAGACAACCTATCCCTGTAGCCCCAACGGCCCACTATAGCATGGGGGGCATCCCAATAAACATAGATTGTGAGGTCCTTGCAGATGGCAAGAAAAAAATTGTCCCAAGGCTCTTTGCCGCAGGGGAGTGTGCCTGTGTCTCCATCCATGGGGCCAATCGATTGGGTACAAACTCTACTATGGAGTGTGTTGTCTTTGGCCGCCGGGCAGGAAGGCGTATGGCAAAGATAGCAGGAAGGCTAAATTTCCTCCCTCTACCAGAGGCAAAGATTAAAGAGGGATTAGATGAGATTGACAGTCTTTTAAACCGCAGTGCAAAGCTACCCCTGGCCGAGATAAGGGAGAGGCTCCAAGAGGGGATGACAAAAAATTGTGGTATCTTAAGGGACAAAAGTAGCCTTAAGGCCCAAGTTGAGCTTATTCAAGACCTAAAGGCTGCCTATAGAGAAATTGGATTAAAGGGTATACCAAGGGAGTATAACCTGGCCCTTCAAGAGGCCATGGAGCTAAAACACATGCTAAATTTAAGCGGGGCAATAGTGCAATCTGCACTAGCAAGAAAGGAGAGCCGTGGTGCGCACTATCGTATTGACTTTCCTAATAGGGATGAAGAGGGTTGGCTGAGACATACCTTAGTCTTTATGGAGGGAGAAAAATATAAATTAGAATATAAGCCAGTAGTCATCACTAGGTTTGAACCAGAAGAAAGGCGATTTTAATGAAAAAGATCTTTTTTATTCAACGCTTTTCACCAGAAAGGGACAAAAGGCCTTACTGGCAAAAATATGTTTTGGAGTGTGAGGATGGTTGGGTAATATTGGATGCCTTAGAGGCCATACACAAGCAAGACTTGTCCCTGGCATACCGCAGGGCATGCCGACATGGTATCTGCGGCTCTTGTGCTATAAATATCAATGGAAGGAATCAACTTGCATGTGAAAAGCGGGTTGCTGACTTGCCCCAAAAGATTAGGATAAGGCCATTGCCTGGTTTTCCTGTTATAAGGGATCTGGTAGTAGATTTGACCCCCCTTCACAGACATGTAGAGACGATTAAACCCTATCTAATTACAAAGACAAAACCACCTCAAAGAGAAAGGCTACAGTTGCCCTCTGAGCGCAAAAGGTTAGATGGCCTTTATGAATGCATATTTTGTGGTGCTTGCACAAGTGCCTGCCCCACCTTTTGGGCAAATAAAGAATTTTTGGGTCCTACTGCAGCAATT
>JAGGTC010000164.1 GCA_021163945.1 Deltaproteobacteria bacterium
GCCCATGATAACCCCACCACTTTTTACTGCCTTTTTAAAAAAGCAATCGGCTTCACAGAGGTCGCTCTTGACTATCTCATAGCACTTCTTCTTCCCCTCCACCTCTGATCTGGGATGTCCAATCAACCTCTCCAATGCCTCATTCATGTAAGTAATGGTAAAATCAGGGTCTGTGATAAAGAAGGGCTCAGGTATGCTAAACTTTAAACTATTGGCATACTCAATTTGATCCTTTATCTTTTTGGTCATAATATTAAAATTTTTTATTAAGATACCAATAGAGTCCTCCCTGTCTGTAGTCGTAGAGACAGAGAAGTCACCTTCGGCAATCCGGGCCGTCTTTTCAGCTAGTTCCCTGGTAGGCCTAGAAATCCACTTTACAGAAAAGAAATAACCAAGGCAAACTAGGCCTAAAATACCACTAATACCAATCAAAACGTTATGATTTCTCAAACTGTTGATTGTATCATAGATGCCAGTAATAGACTGTTTGACAATGAGTCCCCCCAAGACCTTTCTTGAAGTGCCATGACAGTGATAGCACCTCTTTTCATTAAAAATGGGTAAAAATACTGCAAGGCTGGGTTTTTTGCTCATCTTTTCCTCAAAGGCCATAGACGGTGTATGGCCAGTCTCAAGCATCTCTTCTAAATACTTTCTGGCCTCTTCATTGAAGATAAATTCAGAGATAGGATGGTTAATGGCCTCTGGCTGGCTGGCATAGATGATCTTCTTATCAAAATCACAGATATAGACCTCTACACCTTCCATACTATCTTTTATGTGCCTTAACTGTTCTTCTACCATTTCACTATTTCCCCTGGCCATGGGCCTTTTTATGCCTGCATAGGTGAGTCTAGCAATATCTGAACTGAATTCATGGGCCTTTTTAAACAAAGACCTCTCCTGACTATGGATATTGATATAGATAACAATGCCCATAATAAATGTTACCAATACAATTAAGGCTAATAGGATTTTTGCCCTTAGGTATCTTCTTATTAAATGCAACATGGCTCACCTCCTCAATGGGCACCCCCATAAAGCATGGGTCTATATTCAAAGGCCTCTATCCTTTCATGTATATGACAAGCTGCGCAATCTTTAAGGGTTGGATTTTTGATATCCTTTGAAGACTGAGATTTTATATGCTTACTGCCAGGGCCATGACAGACCTCACACCCGGGATACCTCAAATCTGGTGTCTCTTCAACACTAACAAAACCACCAGGCTTTCCATAACCTGTGGTATGGCATTGCAAACATTTTTGAAATTCATCCCTCTTTAGTCCCTTTTTTAATCGAAGTATCCTCTCATATGACCTTGCCTTCTTTGCATAGCGCATAAAATTTTTGTATTCAAATTCATGGCATTCCTGACATACCTTAGAGCCTACATAAACAGGCCCGGCCCAAACAAGGGCAGGGAGGATAAAAATGATAAAAGACACAATAAAATTTCTCATAATAAACCTCCTAACCAAAGGCCAATTCTTCAAGCCCTGTAACGTCTATGACCAATGAAACAGAACCATCCCCCAAAACAGTAGCACCAGCTATGCCCTTAGGATTAAAAAGGTTTTCTTTAAGGCTCTTTATCAATACCCTCTGCTCTCCTAATACCTCATCAACTACTACACCAAATTTTTTATTTCCCTTAAGGATGGCTACCAATTTTGGTTCAGGGGATCCATTTCCAAGCATAAAGACCTTATTTAGCCTTATCAGGGGCAAAAATTCCCCCCGCACATTTACCAGTTCCCCATGTTCTTCAATGGTCCTTATATGATGAGGAAGTGGCTTAAAGAATTCAACAATAAAATTCATGGGGATTGTAAAGACCTCTCCATTGGCCCTTATAATAGTGCCTTCAATAATGGCCAAGGTCAGTGGCAGCTCGATAACAAAGGTTGTACCCCTTCCCACCTCTGAAAGGACCTTTATCCTACCACCAGCCTTTGTAATGTTGTGCTTAACTACATCTAGACCCACCCCCCTGCCAGAGACACTTGTAACATGCTTTGCCGTTGATATGAGGGGATGAAACATCAATTCGTATACTTCTTCATCAGAAAGGGTAGAGTCAGACTTTACAATTCCTTGCTCAATTGCCTTCTTCAAGACAGCCTCTTTATCAATGCCCCTACCATCATCTTTTATCTCTATATAGATTCTGCCCTCCCTCTGATAACCCTTAAGCCATATGGTACCCCCCCTTGGCTTGCCAAGGCGTTCCCTCTCACTTGGCAGTTCTATTCCATGGTCTACTGCATTCCGTACCAGGTGCTTGAGTGGATCACTTATAATCTCAATTACCTCCTTATCAAGTTCTGTATCTTCCCCTGATATAACCACACGAATCTGCTTTTTTTGTTCATATGCCAGATCACGTATTTGGCGTTGGAGGCGATAAAAGGTGCCTTCTAAGGGAAACATACGCATTTTCATCACCTGTTCTTCTAATTGGTGGCATATCTTATAAAGGCCCTTTAACATTATCTCAAATCTTCTCTTTACAGATGGCTCCATCTCACTTGTTATCTCTCCTATCTGCATTAAGGCAATAGCCATCTCCTCAACCAGACCTACAACCTTATCTACCTTCTCAAGGTCTATCCGTATTGTGGAACGACGATGGACAAGTCGCGCCTTTTTTTGATATTCTGCTATCTTTTCTACCTCTGACTTATCTACTATCCCCTTCTCTACTAAAACTTTACCTGTCTTTTTTTGTTCTTTTATTACACTTTGGATATCTTCCTCTGAGATAATCCCTTGCTCTAACAATAACTCCCCAATGAATTTATCTGCATCCTTAAGATTTACCCCATCCCTGAATTGCCTTGTAATGTCTTTTATTTCAATATCATTTTCATCCCTTGTAAAGATAAAGACATCCTCTATCTTAGAAAGAGGCTCACGGGTCTTAAGCACCAAGCGCCAGGATATATATAGTTTATACATATCTATATTATCAAAATCTGGCAATCGAGAGATATCAGAAACAACCTTTATTATCTCACCCAATTCATCTAATTCTAACAACAGCATTAGAGGGTCTTGTCCTTTATTAAATATATCGTCTCTGAATTCCATGGAGATCTCAAAAAATGAATCACTTGGCCTCTCCGGTTCAATGAAGAACTTTTTGGTCGGCCCCTCCTCACTGACCTCACTCAAAAAACGTTTTAATTTTGCTTGCATCTGTGATATCTCTTCTGCCTTACACT
Organism: Deltaproteobacteria bacterium; assembly: GCA_021163945.1. Classification (GTDB taxonomy): domain Bacteria; phylum Desulfobacterota; class Desulfofervidia; order Desulfofervidales; family DG-60; genus JAGGTC01. The sequence goes on from JAGGTC010000164.1 coordinate 3,231, forward strand.
CAGGTTTGCCAGAGGTGATATTGGTGTGCATCATTCTTAAAAAGTCAACAGAATTCAAGAGGAGGGAGATCAGGTTTTTGGTTACAGGGAGTTCTCCCTTGCGGAGTCTGTCAAAGACCTCTTCTAAGCTGTGGCTAAACTTACTGGTGTACATAAAACCCATCATGGCCGAGGCACTTTTTAGGCTATGGGCAGAACGAAACATCTCTTGGATTGGCTCAGAGGCCTCAGGGTTAGACTCTAAGGCCAATAATTGATTCTCTATTGTATTCAATAATTCTTCTGCCTCAGCAAAATATGTGTCCAAAAGTTCAGACTTTTTCATCTTATAAACTTCTTTATTGTCCACAACAGTTGTTGTGGTTTAAAGGGTTTAACCAACCAACCCGCAGCACCTGCCTCTCTTCCCTCTTGCCTTTTTGTTTCATCCCGTTCAGTAGTAAGGATTATAATAGGTGTATAACAAAATGGGGTCTTTTTGACCTCCTTAACAAAGGTGATACCATCCATTTTAGGCATAATAATGTCTGAAATAATCAAAGATACACGTGACCCCTCCCTCTTGAGGTTATTCAGTTTTCTGAGCCCATCGATGCCATTCTCTGCCTCAATTACTTCATAGCCTGCACCTTCTAAACAGAGGCGAAGAGATGCCCTTAGTGTAGGAGAATCATCTACAATAAGGATACGCTTGGGTTGCATCTAGATTAAATATCGGCCCAATCCTGAAATTGTTAGGATCTTTTCTAGGGATGGATGAAGGCCTATGATTTTAAATGTACTTTTTTTTGGCAGTGACTTTCTAAATGAAACCAAAAGTTGAAGGGCGGCTGCATCCATGCTGACAACTTCCTTAAAATCGAGGAGGATTGTCTCCTTAGGCAACAATTCATCAAGAATACGATGAAATTCCTCTAAATCATAAATATCTATCTCACCAGAAAATTTATATACATCCCCTTTTTTATCAACATTAAACACCGTTCTCACTTGTCAATAGATTTTCAAAACGTGTATACTTGTCTAAAAATGCCAGCTTAACCACCCCTGTTGGCCCACTCCTCTGTTTGCCTATAATAATCTCTGCAATCCCCTTATCTGGTGTGTCCTCATTATATACCTCATCTCTATAAATAAATACAATAAGGTCTGCATCCTGCTCGATTGCCCCTGACTCCCTTAGGTCTGCTAGCCTTGGCCTCTTATTTTCACGCTCCTCCACACGCCTGTTCAATTGAGAAACTGCCACTACAGGTATATTAAGCTCCTTTGCCAATGCCTTCAGTGAGCGGGATATCTCTGATATCTCACGTTCCCTTGTATCTACCTTTCCCTTTCCCTTCATAAGTTGAAGATAATCAACAATAATTAACCCAATATTGTGCTCTGATTTCAATCTTCTGGCCTTTGCCCTTATCTCTAAGACAGATAAGGCTGGGGTATCATCAATAAAGATTGGTGCCTCAGAAAGGGTGGCTGCTGCATCAGTAAGCCTAAGCCAATCACGCTCTGAAAGAAAACCGGAGCGAATTTTTTGACTGTTTATCCTTGCCTCAGCACAAAGCATACGCAATGCCAGCTGCTCTTTAGACATCTCTAGAGAAAAGAAACCCACAGGCACACCGGCACGTGTAGCTGCATGCTGTGCTATATTTAAGGTAAATGAGGTCTTTCCCATAACAGGGCGGCCTGCGATTATTATCAGATCCGATGGCTGCAGACCCGCAGTCAAACGATCAAAGTCTACAAACCCTGTTGGAATGCCCGTAACTGAATCCTTTTTTGAAGAAAGCTCCTCGATGGTCTCAAATGTCTGTTTAATAATCTCCTTTATAGAATAATAAGATGTCTGAATGCGCTGTTGTGTAATAGAAAAGATAGCCTCTTCGGCCTTATCTAAGATCTCTGCCACATCCTCACTGGCCTCAAAACCCATGTTTACAATATCTGTAGCCTTCGCAATAAGGCTGCGTAAGATGGATTTTTCCTTTATAATCTTTGCATAATGTGTGATGTTTGCAGTGGTTGGGACTGAGTCTACTAGGCTTGCCAGGTATGTTGCACCCCCAACATTTGTCAACTCCCCCTTTTTTTGAAGAAGCTCTGTGACTGTAATAATATCCAAGGGGGTATTATTTTCAAATAGTTCTAAAAATGCCAAAAAGATCTTTTTATGATTGTCTCGATAGAAGTCATTTGGTTCAATAATCTCTAAGACCTTGTGCAATGCCTCATTATCAATTAGGATGCCGCCCAAGACCGATTGTTCGGCCTCTATATTTTGGGGGAGTACCTTTTGGTAGATGCCCTCAATGGGGGTAGCCAATTCGGTTTTCATTCCTTTATAACTTTTACCTTTAAATATGCCTTTATCTCTGGATAAAACTTGACCAGTACCTCATAATCCCCTATTTGCTTAATGGGCTCTTCTAAAATAATCTTCTTTTTGTCTACTGGTATGCCCTTTTCCTCTAGGGCCAGAGCAATCTCTGCAGATGTAACAGAGCCAAAGATCTTCCCACCTTCGCCTGCCCTTTTCTTGATCTCACACACAGTATTCTCTATCCTCTTGGCCAAATTTTCTGCGTCTTTCCTCTCTCTTTCCCTTCTTTTAATAATCAATTGCCTTTGGTGCTCTAGTGCCTTGATATTATCAGTAGTAGCAAGAATGGCCTTTTTTTTGGGTATGAGGTAGTTTCTGGCATAGCCATCTGCCACCTCTACTACATCCCCTGCCTGCCCCAAAGAGGGGATATCCTCTCTTAAGATAAGCCTTATCATTATTCGTGACCTACAGTGGTATAAGGCAACAAGGCCAAGTGCCTTGCCCTTTTAATAGCCAAGGTAATCTCCCTTTGGTGTCTTGCACAGTTTCCTGACATCCTCCTAGGGATGATCTTCCCTCGCTCTGTGATAAATTGCCTTAATGTCTTCACATCTTTGTAAGAGATCTTTAGATTTGGATCGGCACAAAAACGACAAAACCTGCGTTGGACATAAAATCTCCTCTTTTCAACCTCTGCATTCATATAGCCTCCTTAAACTAAAGGATTGATATCATATTAAAATTAAAAATGCAAATGGCAAAATGCAAGATTAAAAAAATTTATGTATGATAAGCTGAGTTTATCTTAATATACTCTGGGCTTAAGTCACAAGCATACCAAGTGATTTCCTGGTCCCCTTGATTTAGGTCAATGATGATTTTTATCTCTTTTCTCTTTAAATAGGCCCTGGCCTCCCTCTCTGCTACATCCCCCAGGCCACATCCATTTCTTACTAGGCAGATTTTACCAAAATAGATATCTATATCCTGCTGTTTGACCCTTGCCCCAGACCTCCCAATTGCGGCCATTATACGTCCCCAATTTGGGTCCTCACCATAGATGGCTGTTTTCACTAATGGAGAATTTGCCACTACACACCCAACACGCTCGGCCATCTCTATACTTGAGCCACCTTTAATGCAGATCTCTATGAACTTACTTGCCCCCTCAGCTCCCTTAACAATCATCTTAGAGAGTTCTGTGGCCACTTTTAGCAAGGTATCATAAAAAACGTGTGTTTCTTTATATAGTGTAGAATTTTTTGCCAATCCATTGGCAAAGACTATAGCCATGTCATTGGTACTGGTATCTCCATCTACAGAGATACGATTAAAGGTCTGTGATACTACCTTTTTGAATGTCTGTCTTAATACATCCTGACTTATAGCTATATCTGTAACAAAAAATGCCAGCATTGTAGCCATCTGTGGCATGATCATCCCTGCCCCCTTTGCTATACCAAGGATAGAAAATGGCACATTATTGACTATTCCTTTGGCAAAGGAGAGTTTTGGAAAGGCATCGGTTGTCATTATTGCCTCAGCAACATCCCCCCAGGCACCTTGATGGAGCCCCTTTATAAGGGATGGAATGGCCTGTTTGATCCTTTCTATAGGCAAATGCCTTCCAATGACACCTGTAGAGGCCACCAAAACAAGCCTCTCAGGGATGGAGAGCCCCCTTGCTACCCACCTTGTCATAAGTCTTGCATCCCTCTGTCCCCTTTTTCCAGTACATGCATTGGCATTCCCTGAATTTATGATAATGGCCTGTGCCAGGCCTAGGCCTATCCTCCTCTTTGTCAGTTTTACTGGGGCTGCCTTTATGCGATTGCTTGTAAATGTACCTGCTGCTACTGCTGGCCTCTGACTGTATATTAAGGCCAGATCCTTTTTTTGTTCCTTTATCCCACATGAGAGTGCACTGGCCAAAAATCCCTTTACTCTCATCTATTCCTTCCACAGCAGTGCTTATACTTCTTCCCACTCCCACAGGGACATGGGTCGTTTCTGCCTATCTTTTTCTTCTTCCTCACATATGGCTTTCTCTTTGTCTCACCATGACTTAGTTGCATCTCAGAGGGCCTCTCTGGCCTTAGGGCAGTAAGCTGCTCGGCCCTGATCTCTACCCTAAACAGGTTTGCCAAGGTCTCCTTTCTAATCCTCTCCATAAGGTCATTAAACATAGCAAAGGCCTCCCTCTTATACTCCTGAAGGGGGTCCCTCTGCCCATAGCCACGCAGTCCAATACCCTCCCTCAAGTAGTCCATGGCCGCTAGATGATCCTTCCAAAGGCTATCTACTATCTGAAGCATGATATACCTTTCCAAGATCCTCATGTTTTCCTTGCCAATCAGCGATTCCTTTCTTTCATAACTTTCATAGACCCTTTCTAAGATCTCTTGCTTTATCTTTTCTCTATCCCCTTTGTGGTCTAGGTTTATCTTTAGGGAAAATAGATAGAGGAGGTCTTGTTTTAGACCACTTTCATCCCAGTCCTCTGGGTGTGCATCCTTAGGGTAGTGTATCTCCACTAACTCATTTACTTGATCCTCAATCATGCTTAGGATTGTCTCCCTTAGACTCCCCTCCATGGCTTCTTGACGCTGCCTGTAGATGACCTCACGCTGATTATTCATCACATCATCATACTCAAGAAGCTGCTTTCTTATCTCAAAGTTGTGGGCCTCAACCCTCCTTTGGGCATTTTCTATGGCCTTGGCAACCCACTTATGCTCAATGGGCTCTCCCTCCTTCATACCCAATTTTTGCATCATAGAGGAGAGCCTCTCTCCACCAAAGAGGCGCAGCAGGTCATCCTCTAGGGAGAGGTAAAAGCGGGAGGAGCCAGGGTCTCCCTGACGCCCAGCCCTGCCCCTTAGCTGATTATCGATCCTCCTACTCTCATGGCGCTCTGTGCCTATGATGTGAAGTCCCCCAAGCTCTGCTACCCCATCCCCCAAGACAATATCTGTTCCCCTACCGGCCATATTTGTAGAGATGGTAACCTTACCCCTCTGCCCTGCCTGGGCAATGATCTCTGCCTCCTTTGCATGGTGCTTTGCATTCAATACAGAGTGAGGAATGCCTGCCTTTTTTAACATACGGCTAAGCCTTTCAGATTTTTCAATAGAGATTGTGCCTACAAGTACAGGCCTGCCCATCTTGTGGAGCTCTTTTATCTCATCCAAGACGGCCTTAAACTTCTCCCTTTCTGTACGATAGACCACATCTGGATAGTCAATGCGGATCATCTCCTTGTGTGTAGGGATGACTACTACATCTAGATTGTATATCTCCTTAAATTCAGCTGCCTCTGTATCTGCTGTACCTGTCATCCCTGCAAGCTTTTCATACATGCGGAAGTAGTTTTGGAAGGTAATAGTAGCCAGTGTCTGGTACTCGGTCTGTACCTCTACCCCCTCTTTTGCCTCAAGTGCCTGGTGCAATCCCTCGCTATAGCGCCTTCCAGGCATAAGCCTCCCTGTGAATTCATCTACAATTATCACCTTTCCATCTTTAACAATATAGTCTACATCCTTTTTAAACAGGTAATGGGCCTTTAGACACTGATATAGTGTGTGTAATACCTCTATATAGCGAGGGTCATAGAGATTATCAATCTTAAGCAATCTTTCTACCTTGGCCACACCACTCTCTGTCAAGGCTGCGGTCTTTGTCTTCTCTTCTAGAGTAAAGTCAATATCCTTCTTTAGATGGGGCACAATACGGTTTAATTGGTAAAAGAGGGCCGTAGAACGCTCTGCTGGCCCAGATATGATTAAAGGGGTCCTTGCCTCATCAATAAGGATGCTATCTACCTCATCCACAATGGCATAATAAAAGCCACGTTGGACCAAATCCTCAAGGTCAAACTTCATATTGTCCCTTAGGTAGTCAAAACCAAACTCATTGTTTGTGCCATATGTGATGTCTGCTGCATATGCCTTTTTTCTCTCTGAATCATCCATTCCATGAACAATTACCCCTACATCTAGCCCCAAAAACCTATAGATTCCACCCATCCATTCACTGTCCCTCTTTGCCAGGTAGTCATTTACAGTAACGATATGGACACCCCTGCCCAATAGGGCATTTAGGTAGGCAGGCATAGTAGCAGCTAGTGTCTTTCCTTCCCCTGTCTTCATCTCTGCAATCTTTCCCTCATGAAGCACTATCCCACCTATTACCTGGACGTCAAATGGGCGCTGCCCCAATACCCTTACCGCTGCCTCCCGAACTGTAGCAAAGGCCTCCTCTAGGATATCGTCTAAAGTAGCACCCTGAGAGAGTCTCTGTTTAAACTCTGCGGTCTTTGCCCTCAATGCCTCATCAGAGAGCCTTCTTATGCTAGGCTCAAGCCGATTTATTCTATCAACAATGGCAGAGATTCGATTTAATTCCCTCTCATTCTTTGTACCTATCAATTTTTTGAATAAACGCCCTATCATAAAAACCCCTTAATTAAATTAACTCAGAGATTTGTTTATTGCAACTTTTTCTTGCATTATAACCATAATCTTGTTAATTATAAGGCAAAAATGGGAGATCCTGCAGTATTCCTAGATAGGGATGGGACTATAAATGAAGAGATGGGCTATATAAACCATCTAGATAGATTTATTATCCTCCCCAAGGTTGTAGAGGCAATTAAGCTCCTAAAAACACACAAATTTAGGGTAATAGTAACATCAAATCAGGCAGGTGTAGCAATGGGTTATTTCCCAGAGGGCTTTGTTAGGGAACTTCATAGATATCTAAAGGACAGATTGGCAAAGGAGGGGGCATACCTAGATGCAATCTATTACTGCCCTCATCATCCTAGGGCAAAAGTAGCCTCCTACCGTATGGACTGTCCATTTAGAAAACCAAGGATAGGGATGATCTTAAAGGCAAAGGAAGAATTTGATTTAGATCTAAGTAGGTGTTATGTAGTTGGTGACAAATTTACAGACATTGAATTTGCAAACAATGCTGGACTAAAAGGGATCTTGGTACTGACTGGTTATGGAAAGGGGGAGATAAAATGGGTCCTGCCCAATCACCCACTAAGGCCACATTTTGTTGCAAAGAATCTATATGAAGCGGCCAAATGGATAACTAAATAGATAGATGAGGATCTTAATTATCAAACTAAGCTCACTAGGGGATATTATTCATACACTACCCTGCCTGTCTATATTAAGGGAGGCATTTCCCAATGCACATATTGATTGGGTTACAGAGGAACTGGGGGCAAGTCTTCTATCTGGCCACCCTTATATAGATAATGTCATTATCTACAAACGCTATACTTGGCCAAGTTACCTTAAAAGGGGGATGTGGCTTAGGCTGATAAATGAGGTAAGGGCATTTTTAAGAGATTTGAGGAGGCAATATGACATTGTTTTAGATTTTCAAGGGCTTTTAAAGAGTGGAATTATTACTGCACTGGCAAAGGGAAAGAGGGAGATTGGCTTTAAGGGTAAAGAATTTAATTATCTATTTTTAAAAGAGAAGGTGCCTGTAAATTATAATGAACATGCTGTAATAAGGTACTTGAGGTTGATAGAATATTTGGGCATCCCTATAAGAAAAATAGAATTTCCATTGCCTTATAACCATAAAAAATGGGACATTCCTAAGCCATTTGTTGTCATCAGCCCCTTGGCCAGGTGGGAGAGTAAGCTCTGGTTTAAGGAGAGGTGGATAGGGCTAACAAAGGAGTTAGAAAAAATTGGATATAAGGTGGTATTTATAGGAAGTATGAAGGATGAGGATTATATAGGCGATATTTGTAGAGATATCCCAAGTGCTATCAACCTCTCAGGGAAGACCTCATTAAAGGAGCTAGCATGCCTTTATAGGGAGGCCTCCCTAACAATATCTGTGGACACAGGCCCTATGCATTTGGCGGCTGCTGTAGGCACCCCAGTCATTGCCCTCTTTGGCCCCACTGACCCCAACCGGACTGGACCATTTGGGGGTGGACATAGGGTCATTTATCATAGCCTCCCCTGTCAACCCTGTCTAAAGAGGTACTGCCCGACAAGGTTGTGTTTAAAGGCCATAGAGGTAGAAGAGGTAGTAAGTGCAGTAAAGGAAATTTTGGGTTAAATGATTATGTCAATCGCTTTATCTTTATTTTTGCAGCTTTCAGTCGTTTTATAGTATAAGGATATGGGTTTATGGATTCTTCCTCAAGGTTGACCGAGAGGAATGGGTCAATTTTATAAAGCTTCTCTTTTAAAATTTTTCTTTCTGTAAATGTCATTATTCTAAGGTCTGTCATGGCAGCAGCCCTGGTATAGATGCCCTCTTCTAATAAATTGCTAAGGGCCTTAAAAGGAAGTTCATAAAATTTGCCTATCGCCCCTGTCCTTTTTGTAAAGCCCTCCGGGGTGGCTGCCTTTAAAGATACCCTTACATAAATCTTTTTTGAAAATTTTGATAATTTTTTTACATAATCCTTATCTGCCCCAAGCAGTATGCCATTTGTTTCTAGGATAAATAGGTAAGGGGATTCTTCAACATACTCAAGCAATGAAAGTAAGTGCTCCTTTCCAATAGTTGGCTCACCCCCTGAAAGGCGTAGCTTTTTAACTTTTAGATTTTTGAAACTTTCCCATCCTTTAGCTGTTATTCCCTCTTGAGCAGCCTTAAATAGCCTTTTGGAAACCTCCTTAGGAGAATAAAATTTTCCAAATTTCTCAGGAAAATCTCTTGAGGCATCTGTCCAGCAGTAAACACATCGCAAGCAACAACCTACAACATATGCAGTAGCTACACCTCTATAAACTGGGGCTGAGTAAAAATTAGTATATTTTCTCTCTAGTCCTTCTTTTCCTTTCCTGGTAGCTATTTTTTCTGTCTCCCTTGCCAGCTCTAATGGATCAAAGGGGGTAAATCCAGGTGTTAGAAATCTTTGGTAGCCCATAGTTTTATTCTTACTTCTATCTTTTTGGTTGACAACCCTGCTTATCTATTTGATCTTTTAAACCCTTCATAAATACTGACAATGCCAAGGGTTAGATACCTATACCTTAAATTTTCAAAACCTGCCTTCTCCATTATCTTAAGCCACTGCTTTGGGGTATAAAATTCTTGAATGGATTTAGAGAGATACGTATAGGCCATCTCATCGCCACTAATAATTCCTCCAATCTTAGGTAAAATATAGTTTAAATAAGCAAAATAAATAGCTGAAAAGACAGGGTGGGTAGGACGAGAAAACTCTAAAATTACTGCCTTACCTTTTGGTTTTAATACCCGATGCATCTCTTTAAGACCTGCCAAATAATCAGGAAAGTTTCGAACCCCAAAGGCTACTACAATGGCATCTATTGACTTATCCTTTAGGGGAAGCTGCAGTGCATCACCACAGACCAAGGATAGATATTGATGAGAGCAGCGCTCCTTGCCATATTTTAACATCTCTAGGCAGAAGTCTATGGCCAAGATCCTTCCTCTAAAATTAGAACGTTTAAACAAGGCATTTGACATTGGCAATGTCCCAGCACATAGGTCTAAGACAATGCCACCTGTATCCTCTAATCTCTTGGCAGTTACCCATCGCCAAAAATGGTCTATACCAAGGCTTAAAATGGTATTTAAAAGGTCATAAAAGCGGGTAATCCTACTAAATTTTTTCTGTACAAATTGTCTTTTATCCAAGGCACCATCATTATAGAAGGGCACTAGTAACTGTCAACCATGTTTGTGAATGTGTGTTGACATGTTTTATAGAATATATTAAAGTGTTGAAAAAATTAGGAGGAAAGGATGAAAATAGGGGAAGGAATGATGGTTGAGATTAGCTATTCTGTGAGGCTTGATTCGGGTGAGGTGGTAGAAGGTGGTGCTGAAGGGGCAGCTCGCTATTCCTTTGTCTTTGGAAAAGGGCAAATTTTTCCTGCCTTAGAGAGAAAACTAAAGGGGCTAGAGCCTAATGACACAATAAAGGTATTACTTACACCTGTTGAGGGATTTGGTGAAGTCCGTAAGGAATTGGTAAAAGAGGTACCTCTTAAGGACTTTCCACCAGATTTAGAGATAAAAGAGGGTCATATGTATCGCACTGTAGATCACCGTGGTAATCCTACCTATTTTTCAGTAAAAAATATCAAAGATGATGTGGCTATTCTAGACTTTAATCACCCCCTCGCGGGTGAGAATTTACACTTTGATATTACTGTACTCTCTGTTCGCCCAGCTACGCCTGAAGAATTGGCATAGCCATTAGGAGGGGTAAATGCGTGAATATGTTATTCATCCCCTAGTAGTAGGGGCAAATGGGCTAGACCAAGGTAACATGACCTATCTTCACGGTTATGGAGAGAGGATATATATCCCTATCATGGTATTTTATATTGAGGGTGGAGATAAAAATATATTAGTAGATACAGGACTTGAGACATTTGTCCTCCCAGAAGAGGTAATGAAAAAATTGAGTGAAAAATATGGGGTTGAGATATTGGAATTTGAAGAGGCATTGGCCAAGGTGGGCCTCAAACCAGAGGATATAGATATTATTATCCACACCCACCTCCACAATGACCACTGTGAAAA